>CALDUL010000054.1 GCA_937923575.1 uncultured Algimonas sp. | reverse complement strand
GCACGGCCGCTGCCAGCACGAAACGGGACCATCATGCGCAAGACGCTCATCAATCTTCACCTTCTTTTCGCGGGCTTTATGGCGCCGGCCTTTCTGCTCTTCGCCATATCGGGCGGGCTCTATCTGGTGGGCGTGAAGGGCGGCACGGAGACCACGGCCGTCTCACTGCCGGCGGGCGCGACGCTGGATTTCGAATCCGACACGTTGGAAGCCGACGTGCGCGCCCTGCTGCAGAGCGCCGATATTCGCCATCGGTTCGAATACATCCGCAACCGCGGCACGCGCATCGAGCTGCGACCGACCTCGCGCACCTATCTGGAGTTCAAACAGACGCCAGAGGGATTGACCGCCACGCGGCATGACCCCGATCTGCAGAAGTCCATGATCGAGCTGCATATGGGGCACGGCCCGAGCCTGTTCAAAACCTATCAGAAAGTCGTGGCGATCACGCTCATCGGTGTCGTGTTCGGCGGCGTTCTGGTCGGGCTGCTCGCGCGGGCCTACCGCCGAAAGACCATCATCGCGCTTGTGGTCGGGACGGTGCTGTTCGGGCTCCTCGCCTTGGTCGCGTGAGGGAGGCCCATCCTTTAAGCCGCGATAAGTCTGTAGGACGAAATACCTAAAATAAGACTTTATTCCTTGAAAAGGCGGCGTGTTCTTCCTATGTTCCAAATTGGAACAAGGGATAAGTCTCATGGCAAAACGTTACATCAATGTCGCCTATAAGGACCGCGATATGGCCAAGCGTCTCGGTGCGCGGTGGGATCCATCGGTGCGGCGCTGGTACTGCCCGCCCGGATCGGCACTCGCCAAGGTCTATAGCTGGCGCAAGGCGGGCAGCGGTGCGGCCGTGTCGCTCACGGCTGCGGACACGTCCGCTTCGGTTTCCGGTGTCGTTGCCGCACATTCGCGAAAGTCGCCCCCGTCCGGGCAGCTGTCCTTCTTGGCGTAGAGCGGCAATACACGGATATTGAAAAAAGCCTCCTCGCTTTTGCGGGGAGGCTTTTTCATGCGCAGTCGCGGGGCGAGCGTGGCGGCCTTACGGGAACCAGTCCGTGACCACTTGGGCATAGCGGTCCTCGAAGTCGCACATCTCGATCAGCGCTTTCATGTCCAACAGCCTGACTTCGCGGCTGGCGGTGGCGATCAGGCCGCGCTCTTCCAGAGCGGTGACGGCGCGGCTGACGCTGACATTGGTCAGCCCGACACTGTCGCCGATCTCGTGCTGGTTCAGCGGCATATAGAGCGTGTTGTCATCGGAGCCCGTGGTGCAGCGGAGCCGCGCATTCAGCTCCAGGAACAGATAGGCGACGCGGGCCTGGGCCGAGCTGCGGGAGAAGACGCGCAGGCGGTCGATCAAAACGGTTTCCTCGCGCAGGGCGATGCTCAACAGGAGAGCGGCGAGGCGCGGCGCCTCTCTAAAGATAGTACCCAGCCCGGATTTCGGAAAGGGACAGATCGAGCCAGCGGTCACGCCGACAAGATCGGTGGTACGTGTCGACAGGGCGATATCGGGAAAGCCGATGATGTCGCCGGGGTGGTAGATGTTGACGATCTGGCGTCGGCCGTCAGGCGCGTCGATCGCGTTGAACAACCAGCCTTCCTGCACGATGTAGAGGTCTTGATGGTGATCGCCGACCGAGAACAGCACCTCGTCGCGGGCGAAGCTCCGCTCCTCGGTCTGTAGCTGCGACAGCGCCGATAGCTCCAGATCCGACATGTCGATGAGCTGGGAAACCTTGGCGACGAGGCAGCTTTGGTTGTCTGCCACAGAAGGTCTTTTGGCGGGGGCGGGCGCGGGATCACGCGTCGCACGGGCTTCGAAGTCGGACAGGGTTGGACTCATTGTTGCGGGCCTATGGCTAGGGCGGTCCGATAGCCAGACGCGTGCCTTGCAAAAGCCCAAAGGCTTGATTCCGACAAAAGCCGGTTTGCGCGGGCGACGTCCCTTCGGTTTAATCTACGTTAAAATACGCGCGCGCTGCCATTTCGTTCCGGGAACCGGCGCGGTAGCTCTCGCGTTGACCGGGCTGAACCTGGACAAAGAAGCGAGACCATGACTGAGAGCAAAACACCCGCACGCGAGGACATGAAAAGCTCGGCCAATGAGGCGGAGCTCACGTCGTCGCCCGCGCTCAATGACGATGCCAACACGAATAGCGATGGCGCTGGCGAACAAAAGCTGCCGGACGGTAACCGCTTCAAGTCTTAGCCGCTCAAGCGCCCTTACCCACACATCGCTAGGACGCGTCGAGGCCGGGCCTCGGCGCGTCCGGCCAATCATGGGGCACGCTCAACTGCGGATGATCTGCGCCCGCCCAGCGTTCCAACCAAGCTGCCACGCCGTCGCGCTTTCGCAGCGCGCGGTCCGATTTGGGCGCGACCCAGCCATAGACGGGCTGTTCCCGATAGGCGGGTTTGGCTGCACCAAAACACCAGCGCATATTGCCGTAAGTGGCCGGGTCGCGTCCATCGAGGCTAAGCCGGTCATTGATATAGCAGGCCACATTCCAGGCCGTCACGGGGTCCGGCGTCCAGCCGATGACCCGCTTGCCCCAATACATGCGCAGATTATTGTGCATGTAGCCGCTCACCAGCCACTGCCGCTGCGCCGCGTTCCATGTCTCGTCGTCAGTCCGGCCGTGGATCAGATCGTCGAGGCTGTAGACCGTTTCGCGCACGTCGCCTGCGTGATCCAACAGGGATTGGCGCGGGCGCTCGGGCAGGCCATCGAACAACTCAAACGCGGGCATGTGCAGCGCCTGGTAATGGAACCACTCCCGCCAGGTGAGGAGCTCGTCGAGATAATTCCACCGCGCCGCCGCGTGAATATCGGCGCTATGCACCGCCTGCGCGACCTCCCACGGCGCAATCATGCCGAAGTGCAGATAGGGCGACAGCTCGGACCCCGCCCCGAGCGCCGCCGGATTGTTGCGGGTCCATTTGTAGCGCGCCAACTGCTGGGCGCAGAAGTCATGCACCCGGCGCAGCGCGGTCTCGCGCGACGGGGGGTGCGCCGTGGCTATCGGCAGGCTGTGGTCGATGTCGCAATCCGCGATGAGCGCCTTCAGCTGCGCGTCGGACGCGGCGATCATATTATCCGGCGCGAAGGGCAGGGGGCCATCATAAGGCGGTCGATTGGGCTCGACCGGCTCCACGCCCAGCAGATAGCGATCGCGCAGCGAACCCGACGCCTTGCGAAAGGCGGGCGTGGTCTTCAGCCCTGCTGCTAGCCGGCGGTAGGGCACGAGGCGGGCAGCATCGACGCCCAGCACGGCGCGGTCGGTACCTTCGGCAAAGTTGCGCGACTGCCAGCTGGCGACGAATGTCGGGTGATCCTCGCAGATGACCAAGGCGGCGTCTTGGGCCAGTTCATAGACCAGCCCACGGTGGATGTGGCCCGGTCGCACGACATGGCTGATCATGCGGATGCCGCGCGCGGCACAGCCCTGCGCGACCTCGCGCGATCCGCCGAGCAGCATCCAGTGCAGGCGGTCCGACGCGTGTGGATAGCTCTGGCTGATGCCGTGATAGACCAGAACGGGCAGGTCCAGACGATTACCCAGACGAAGGGCAAGCTCAATCAGCGGGTTTTCATCCGCGCGAAGAGCTTGCTGCAACCAGCACAGCACATAGCGCGCTGCGTCATTGAGAGGCTTGTGATTGAGCGGGTGGATGCGCTCCGCCAAAGTGTCCGGCAAATCAGGCGACAACCAATCGGGCTGGCGTCGCAATGGGTCTGGAAACAGCTCCGGCGTCATGTTGGAGGGATCGCTCATCACTCTCACATGGGTCAGATCGGCGCGCAACGCCATCGCCACCGATAAGGGCGGCGATAAATCACGATACGAAATTGTTCCGGCTGCTTTAAAATGGTTGGAACGCCGCGACTTTCTGCGCGTAGATTTCACGAAGGATAACCACGGACATCATTTCGTTTCCTTCGGGGTTACCACACGCCATGCCGACACCGACAGATTTCAGACAGACTCGCACCGCCTATTTGCGCCAAAACAATAGGGCCCAACCGGGCGCGCAGGACGACGTTGTGCTGGCAGGACTGCCGCGCGAACTTGTCACGGCCCTCAACCTCACGCGCGCCGGCCGCACCACGATAGGGCGCGGTCGCTCCATCATCAGCGCGCACGCCGAGACGACCCATGTCTACCTCATCAGCGAGGGCTGGGCCGTGTCCAAGCTCGATATCGATACGGGTGACAAGCAGATCCTCGACATTCTCGGCCCCGGCAGCTTTGCTGGCATTTCGCGCATCGACGAGATCGCGACTGACGAATACTCCGCCGTCGCCCTGCAGGACGTCTCCGCCTACAAGATCGATGCCGATCTGTTGCAACGCGTCTGCGCCGAGAGTGAAGCGCTCAGCGGCTGGCTATCGGAACGGCTGGCGCATGAAGTGCAGCGCTCGCAGCGCCATATCGCGGCACTCGGCCGTTTGCCGGCGCGGGGGCGTCTGGCCTTCGTCATGCTGCGCATCATGGACGTCGCGCAGCAAACCGGAGAAGTCGCCGTCGACAAGACCATTCGCCTGCCCATGACGCAGGAAGAGATCGGCAACATGCTCGGACTGACCAATGTGTCGATTTCCAAGCTGATGAGTGCGTTTCGCAAGGAGGGCCTGATCGACTATGGCCGCAACCGCATTGTCGTGCGCAATGTCCAGGCCCTATCGGACATCTGCGGGATGAGCCTGGAAGCCATGCCCGTCAGAGCGGATGAGGCAGTGCCAAGCGCGCCCAACGCGCCGCGCCGCTCCGCCTATGGCTAGCACCCGCTAGAGCGGGACCGTCACCAAGATTTCGCGGCCATGATCGGCAGCCGGTGCGCTGATCGTGGCCTGAATATCGTCAAGCAGGCGGCGGATGACCTTGGGCGTCAGCTCGCCGCTCTCCAGCCATTCCGAGGCGGAGGGATTGCCCGCACCGTCATCATAGACCGACAGATTGAGTTTGCCGTCTTCCGCGCCGAGGCTGACCTCGACCACGCCCGTGTCCATGCCGTCCAGCGACTCCGTCAGCGAGGCTTCGACCAGCTCGGCCAGGATCACGCCCACGCGCACGGCGAGGTCCAGCGGGATCACGACCGACTCCGTGGAGATATTCATGCGCACGCCGGGGCGCGGGCTCTTGGCCGCGAGCTTGGCCGCGATCTGGCTGACATAGGCGCCGACATCCAGCTGCTCCTGCAGGACGGCGCTCTCCGACAGATTGTCATAGAGCAGATCAAGCACTTCCAGCCGGCGCAGAAGGGCAACGAAGTCGACCGCGCCCTCGTCGCTACTGCTCTGATGGACTTTGGACATCTCCATGACGACAGAGAGATGGAGCTGCACCTGATGGCGCACGATATCAAGCGTGGAGCGGCTCTCGGGATTGCTCGACGGCTCGGCGATTTCGCGCTGTACGCCGACGAAATAGACTAGGGCCCCATCCGCGTTGTGGATCGGTGTGACGACCAGTTCGTTGTAGAACGGCGAGCCGTCGGCGCGGTAGTTCAGCAGCGTCTGCTCCACACCCTCGCCGCGCTTTAACGCCACGCGGATCGCCTTGACCGCATCGGGGTCCGTATCGGGACCCTGCAGGAAACGGCAATTCCGTCCGACGACGAAACGATGCGAATAGCCTGTCGTCATCTCGAAAGCACGATTGACGAAGATGATGGGACAGTCCGGCTGGTTGGGGTCGGCCACGACGAAGGACAGCGACGTTCGCCCAAAGAAACTCGTCAGATCGACACCCAGATCGCTGGAAAGGTCCGGCATTTCTGTATCGACGGTTATGGTGCGGATATCGCTCACAGTTTTGTCTTTGAAGCAGTTGCGCGCGGGCGCAAGCTCAATCGGGCCGGGTGCGTCTTAACGCCCGACAAAAACGCAGCTGCGCGCGTGGCGCAATCTGGATCAGCTGTCGCTGCTGCTTTCCTGAAATGCACGGCCCAGCTCCGTCTCGAAACGCGCCGTGTCCAGATTGGCGTAGCGATCGTGATAGTCGCCAATCTTGCGCAGGCGCTCTTCGTCCAGGATCTGGATGGACGCGCGTGACAGGCGGCGGATCACGCCGTTCTCGATCAACTTGTTGAATTGACGCGAGACATGGACAGCGGACAGGCCAAGGCAATCGGCGATGAACTTCTGGTTCAGCGGCAGGTAGAGCTCTGACGGGTAGTCCGCGCGGATCATCTTGCGGCGCGTGATGGCGTCCGACAGGAAATAGGCCAGGCTCTCATAGGCACCCAGACGCGCCACGGCCGTGATGCGGTCCAGCAACAGGACGTTGGTCAGCATGTGCAGAGAGTAGAGAATGGCCGACAGATGCGGGTTACCCGCCATCATCCGGCGCGCAGGCTCCAGCGGGGCGAGCGCAAGACGGCCGTTGGACGCGGCAGACACGCTGGTCGTCGCCTGGCTCCAGGACAGATGATCCAGGCCGATGACATCGCCGGCGTGGTAGATATCGTGAATCTGGCGCGAGCCGTCGGGCAGGATGGCATAGGCGTAGAACCAACCTTCGAGCACGGTGAAGAAGGTCGTCTGTTCTTCGCCTTCCGTGAACACGGCTTCGCCGTCCGAGTAGTCTCTCTCGGTGACGAACAGATCAAGCAGCATGTCGGCTTCGCCGGCGCTGATGTCTGCAAAATTTGATATTTTCCGTATGAACGGGTGCATCGCAAACCTAACAGTTGAAGCGCTGGCCCCGTCCGACCATTGCCGCTATCATTTAGCTGACTCTGGTTAAATTCGCAAGGTTCGTCCTTAAACCGGGTTAAAACGAACGCATGAATCGCAGAAATAGGCGATGTTTACACATCTAGAACCTGTGATGGATCGTAGGATAAAGATTCATTTTTAATCTAGCGCAAGCAAACGGGCTAAGCCTCGCTTACGGCCTCAGCCGAGTAGGCGGCTTCAGCCGATCCGAGCGACGGTCTCGAACCGATTCTTGAAGCCGGACAGCTCCAGCATTCTTGGCTCGTCCAGAACCTCGAAGATGTGACGAGCAGGGCGGGTGATGATCTTCTCGTCCACGAACCATGACAGCGTGCGCGACACATGTACGGCGCTCATGCCGACGCAGTCCGCGATCAGGCCCTGACGCATCGGCAAGTTGAAGACCTGCGAGGTCGCACGGCGGCCGTTATGAAACTCCGATGTGACCCGCGTGCGGCTCATCAGCTCCAGCAGGAAATGCGCCATACGGGGTTTGGGCTCCAGCCGCGCGATGGCCTGCATGCGGTCCATCAGCACGATCTGGTTCAGGCTGCTCATGGCGTAGAGATAGGTCGAGAGATGGACGTTGCGGGCCATGAAGGCGCGCATCTTGCTGGTCTCGATGGCGGCCAGGCGGCAATTGGTGATCGCATTGACCGAGAAGACATTGCGCTTGAACATCAGGTCCTCGAACCCGATCAGGTCGCCCTCCTGATAGATGTGGAACACCTGACGTCGACCGTTGGGCATGACGGCAAAGCTGTAGGCCCAGCCGGTGGCCACGACGAAGCACTTCAACGGATCGGTCGTATGGTCGATCAGCGTGCGATTGCGCGCGACCGTCGCGTCCTGATACGGCATGGAGGACAGCGCCTGCAACTCGTCGCGGGTGATGTCTGACAGCGCCGCCAGCTTACGAAATGATGCCGGCTCGACGAGCGTGCTGGCGAGTGATTGGCGTGTGGTAGCCATGATGTCCTATCCCACAGATGACCCGAACCGCTTTTTGGGCAATACCCGTCCAGAGGTACAAAACCGTGTCTCGTGTGTGGTCGGCGTCGCGAATGCGCAGCCGTAGTATTCTGATAGCAAAACTTCCCCAACCACGTCGGAACCTTTGTTTAATCGCTGCGGATAAAGCCATGATCGGCGTTAAGACTGGCGCTAAAAACAAGGCGTTCTGCGTTATTCTTGCTTGAGGTTAAGGTCGTCCAAGGCAATCTTTCCAATAGGGTAGCCGTGGTTATCGCGGGCTAAACCGGGCTGGTTTATGATAAATAGGCAGGGGCGGTTTTGTCAGGACCGTGACTTGTAACGGGTCCTCTACGGCCTTCCCCAATCCCCGTAGGACCTTCGGTGAATGCGCCCGGACCCCTTGTTCCCCAAGCTATCCGGGCGCGTTCACCGTACTGACGGTCGTCCTAATCGTACAGCGCTTGCCTGCCGCTATCGGAAGCAGTCCATTCTGTCACAGCTATGGAACGGCCTGAGTAACGGAGTCGTTGACCGATTCCAGCCCGCCTGTCTCGATTCCGGAACAGATGCGCTGAGGCCACATGACGAAGGACGAACCCGCCACTATGACTTGTCCGCTTGCCAAGACATCTGCCGTGACCGATCGATCTGGTGCAGCGTCCGCTTCAATACGCGGCGTCGCGCCCACGCCGGCCGAAGCTGATCTGGACGCCTTTATTCGCGCGCGCGATTTTCCCTGCGTCGGGGCAAAGGCAGCGCTGGTGCGCGGTGCTTTGACGATGAAGACGCTGGGCAGCCTGCTGTCGAATGATGACGATATGGCGCTGTGGCTGGCGCTGTCGAAATTTTCCGAGGCGCTCGATCCCAAAGCTGCCGTGGTGCAGTCCTTCGCCGTTAGCTTTCCCGACACGCCGGCCTTGTCGGAGATCGCGTTTGAGCGCGCGCTGTGGGCGCGTATCAACGGCCTGCACTACATCGACACGCAGATGGGGCAGGGTTGGTCCAAGGACACCGACGCCGATCCGCAATCGAACAATTTCTCGCTATCCGTCGCGGGGCAGAGCTTCTTCGTCATCGGCCTGCATCCGGGCGCGAGCCGCCCTGCGCGGCGGTTCGACCACGCCTGTCTGGTGTTCAATTCCAACGCTCAATTCGCCAGCCTGCGCCAGGACGGTCGCTACGACCAGATGAAGTCCATTATCCGCGAACGCGACAAGGCGCTGGCCGGCTCCATCAACCCGATGCTGCGGGACTTCGGCATCGGCTCCGAGGCCGCGCAATATTCCGGACGACGTGTCGGCGAAGAGTGGGCGTGTCCCTTCTTCAAGCGGCCCCCCGTCAATCTGCCGCTCGATCCCGATGCCGCTTTGATCGAAGAACTCGTCGAGGCCGCGGAATGAGCGG
>CALDUL010000053.1 GCA_937923575.1 uncultured Algimonas sp. | reverse complement strand
GATCTCGCCGCCATGCGCGACGCCATGGTCGATCTCGGCGCCTCGCCCGAAGCCATCAACCCGCTCAACCCCGTGCATCTCGTCATCGACCACTCGGTCATGGTCGATTATTTCGGCACGGAAGAGTCGGAAGCCAAGAATGTCGCGCGCGAATATGAGCGCAATGGCGAGCGCTACGACTTCCTGAAATGGGGTCAGGAAGCGTTTGACAATTTCGCCGTGGTCCCGCCCGGCACCGGCATCTGCCACCAGGTCAATCTCGAACACCTCGCCCAGACCGTCTGGACCAAGGACGAGCACGGCAAGACCTACGCCTTCCCCGACACGCTGGTCGGGACAGACTCCCACACCACCATGATCAACGGTCTGGGCGTGCTCGGCTGGGGCGTGGGCGGCATCGAGGCCGAAGCGGCCATGCTTGGTCAGCCCGTCTCCATGCTGATTCCTGAAGTCGTCGGCTTCGAGCTCACGGGCAAGCTGCCCGAAGGCGCGACCGCGACGGACCTTGTCTTGCGCGTGGTCGAAATGCTTCGCGAAAAGGGCGTGGTCGGCAAATTCGTGGAATTCTACGGTGCGGGCGTCGACTATCTTGCACTCGAAGACATGGCGACGCTTGCCAATATGGCGCCGGAATATGGCGCGACCTGCGGTTTCTTCCCCGTCGATGACGACACGCTGCGTTACCTGAAAGCGACCGGTCGCGAGGATGACCGCGTCGCTCTGGTCGAGGCCTATACCAAGGCCCAAGGCATGTTCCGCACGGAGGAGGTCCCGACCTTTACCGACACGCTCACGCTGGACATGGGCACGATCATGCCGTCGCTGTCCGGCCCCAAACGCCCGCAGGATCGCTTCGATCTGCGCGGCGCGGACGACACATTCGAGCTGATCCTGACCAAGGATTTCGACAAGCCGGGCGACGCGACCAACCCGACTGCCGTCGATGGCCAGGACTTCACCGTCGATCACGGCCATGTCTTCATCGCCGCAATCACGTCCTGCACCAACACGTCCAACCCATCCGTCATGATGGCGGCCGGACTGGTCGCCAAGAAAGCCAATGCGCTCGGCCTGCAAGTCAAGCCGTGGGTCAAGACGTCGACCGCGCCCGGCTCGCAGGTGGTGGGCGAGTATCTGGAACGCTCCGGCCTCCAGGACGAGCTCGACCAGCTTGGCTTCGATGTCGTAGGCTATGGCTGCACGACCTGCATCGGCAACTCCGGCCCGCTCGCGCCGGAGCTCTCCAAGGCGATTGCGGATGGCGATCTGGTGTCCTGCTCGGTCCTGTCGGGTAACCGCAATTTCGAAGGCCGGATCGGCCCGGACATCAAGGCCAACTTCCTCGCTTCCCCGCCGCTCGTCGTCGCCTATGCACTGGCCGGCACCATGCATCACGACATGGAAAACGACCCGCTCGGTCAGGACAAGAACGGCAAGGACGTCTATCTCAAGGACATCTGGCCGAACTCTAAAGAGATCGCAGAGGCCGTCCGCGGCTCGGTCACGCGCGATCTGTTCGTCTCGGAATATGCCAATGTCTTCAAGGGCGACGAGCGCTGGGCCGAGATCGAAGTCGAAGGCTCCAACGTCTACAACTGGAAACCCGCCTCGACCTATGTGCGCAACCCGCCCTATTTCGAAGGCATGGGACTGGAACCCGACGCCGTGCGCGACATCGAGGGTGCCAATATCCTCGCTCTGCTCGGCGACTCGATCACGACGGACCACATCTCACCCGCAGGTTCGATCAAGTTCGACGGTCCCGCCGGTCGCTACCTCCAAGAGCGTCAGGTCCCGCGTAACGAGTTCAACTCCTTTGGCTCACGCCGCGGCAATCACGAAGTCATGATGCGCGGCACCTTTGCCAATATCCGGCTGAAGAATCTGATGGCCCCCGGCACGACCGGCGGCGTCACCAAATATGTCCCGACTGGCGAAGTGATGAGCATCTTCGATGCCGCACAGCGCTATAAGGCAGACGGCCGTGATCTGGTCGTGTTCGCTGGCTCGCTCTACGGCAATGGCTCGTCGCGCGACTGGGCCGCCAAGGGCACGATCCTGCTCGGCGTGCGCGCCGTTGTGGCATCCAGCTTCGAACGTATCCACCGCTCCAACCTGATCGGTATGGGCGTGTTGCCGCTGGAGTTCCAAGAGGGCGACAGCTGGGAGAGCCTGGGCATGACCGGCGACGAGACCGTCTCGATCGGCGGCATCGACGGCCTCTCGCCGATGGACACGGTCGATGTGACCGTGACCTTCGCGGACGGCTCGACCAAGACCGTCACGACGACCGTGCGGATCGATACGGAAAACGAGATGGAATATTACCGCAACGGCGGCATCCTGCATTACGTGCTGCGGAATTTGGCGCGCGAAGAGAAAATGGCGGCGGAATAGACCGCTCGCTCGCACAGCCCAAGGGCGGCGCGCTCAGCGAAGCGGTCGAGCCCCGATCCAACAACAAAAGGCCCGGTGGTGACGCCGGGCCTTTTTCTTTGAGGACAGTCAGGAGATGGGCAGGCCGGTCAATCCGGCCTGAGCCAAGTGAAGTAGATCATCTGATATTATCGCCTCCCGCCGACCCTCCGCGGCTGAACGTCCTTGGGACTTTCAGCCAACGCTCGACAGCGGTTCCGTCTCCGGATCGCGCGGTAGGAGCCGATGGTGGGGATGCGACCGCTCACGCACTCGTCCCGGCAGATGCGCCGGGGTTCCAGCTGCGCTGGACGGTCCTTCCTTACGTCGGACGCTAACAGAAACACCACTACAGCCCCTCCGCTTCGCTTCGGAGAGGGTGTTTCTGTTGTGGTCAGGCGTCGGCGAGTTGGCGAGGGTCCTCGGAATACAGCTCATCCATGAACAGATCGAATATCCGCCGCCCGGCGCTGATCTCCATTTCGGTTTTGCCCGCCATGGCTGCCGTCAGCGAAGCGCGGGCAATAGAACGCGCGAGTGAGGGGAGCATACCGGTGGGCACGCCCTCATAGGCCATCTTCCAGCTATCGAAGGCGCGGTGCGCGACCTCGCCGTCATGCAAGATCTCGATATCGGTGTGGCGCGGATCGTTGCGGATCAGGTGGAACAGCTCGAGAATAGTCCCGCTCTCGCCCTCGATGATCTGCAGGAACGACTTCCCGTCATAGCAGAGCAGGCCCGTCACGCCCTCGCGCGTATTTTTCTCACGCGCGTGTTCTAGCAAAGCCTGCACTTGCGCGTCCGTCATCGGCTCGGGTGTTCTGGAGCTATAAACGAGTTCTGTCAGGACTTCGGCCACGGGCGGCTCCGGCTGTGTAGGATAGTTCGGTTACGCGCGCCCGGTCGCGCCAGTTTGCGACATATTGCACATCCTCGCCAGAAAGAAGGCAGCACGTGGCACAATCCAACAATTGTTTCGGATAAACGCGCCCCGCTAGGGGCGTCCCCTCCGGTCGCCCATGCGCAAGTCTAGCGGTCCGAGCTGGCGCGAACTGGCCTGTCCCGACAGGCACCAGCTGACGAAATGCTCGCAATTGCGGACCAGCAGATTGTAGCGCTGACCGATGCGCCCGCGCGCCCGTACCACGACTTGGGCGCCGGAAATGGGCGTGCGATAGGCGATCTGTCGGACAGCCCGACCGCCGGAAAACTCCGCCAGATCGGTCTCCTGCACCGAGCCGAGCCGCGCAGACGAATGGATCACGGTCCCGTAGCCCGTGGCGATGCCGACATGATCGAACAGCCCGCGCACTCTGACGGCCAGCAGTGCGCCTGCCGGATGGATGCGCGCCGCGCGTTCGTAAGGATAGTCTCCCATGGACTTAATCTAGGACGAGGACGGGGAGATTGCAAAGCCCGACGAAAAGCGGGCGCTCTCACAAACGAAAGCGCCCCGCCAGTGAGGGCGGGGCGCTGAGTCTTGTCAGGCCGGCGCGGCCTAGCTGCGCTGCTGGCCGTTCTCGTAGAAGGTACGCTGCGTGCCACGTTCATAGCGGTAGTAGCGCTTGGTGTTTTCGTCGAAATAGACCCGATCGTCGAGGATCGGCGCGCGGGTCGTGCCGCCATTGTACTGACGGTCCTTGTTATTGCCGTAGATCGCACCGGCCACGCCGCCGACGACCGCGCCGACAGCCGCGCCTTCACCGACTTTCACATCGCCCGACACGGCGCCCACGCCTGCGCCGATGGCCGCACCGGCCGCCGCGCCGCCCAGCGCGCCGCGTTCGACTTCGCGCGTGGTGGTGCAGGCGGCAATGGACAGGGTGGCGAGCGCGATGACGCCCGCTTTGATAAATTTGGTCATGTCACTGTTCTCCAGATGGGCCCCCCGGCCCGGATGTTGTTGTGCCGCGGTGTCGGACCCTCATGGTCCTTTGCGGCAGACCGATAAAACGTCGCACTCCCACGTCGGTTCCTGTTACGGTGCGTGAAATATCAGCCAGAAATGTGGCGCAAACGAGACGCAAGGTTACGAGATCATGGACCATCAGACAGCCTTCAACCTGATCAATGCGTCAGTCATGCCCGCCTGGGCGCTGCTGATCTTCGCACCGAACTGGCGCTGGACGGAGCGTCTGGTGCAGAGCGGGTTGTGGCCGGTCGGGCTGGGTCTGGTCTATGTCGGCTGCCTGATCGGAGCAGTGCTTTTCGGTCCCGACGTGGAGGTGAATTTCACGACCATCGAAGGCGTGTCGGCCATCTTTTCCCACCCTCTGGGCGTGCTGACCGGCTGGACGCATTACCTCGTCTTCGATCTGTTTGCAGGCATGTGGGAAGCGCGTGATGCCAAGCGCCGGGGCATGCGGCACTGGGCGCTGGTGCCGTGCCTGCTGCTGACATGGATCGCCGGACCGGCGGGATTGTTGCTCTACTTCCTGCTGCGCCGGAAGTGGTCGATCGACGCAGCGGACGCCTAGCCGCCCAGCCAAGCGATAGAGTGCCCTAGCTACAGAGTGATCTGGCCTGTCGCAGCGCTGCCGTCACGCCCTTGAGCGAAAACGCATAGGACACTTCTGTTCCGCGCGAGGACACGGCTTCCACGGTCATGGAGCTGCCCGCGCGCATCTTGGCGACGAGCTGCTGCTCGACCTTGCCTTCGGCCACAAACGCTTCGTTGTCTGCTCCGTACATAATGATTTCGGTGGAGCCGACGCGGGCCTTGGGCGAGCGAGCGGACTTGAGCGGGAAGCCCGTCATGAGCGACGGTTGCTCCTTCACTGCGCCAGACGCCCAATTCGCGACCATGAAATAGATGTCGCCATGTTTGACCGATGACGGCGCTTTCGTGTCCGGCGTGGCGAGCGCGAAGCAGGTCTTCGCCTTTCCCGCGCCGCGGGTGTAGACACGCCAGTCGCCATGCGTGCCCTTAAGGCTCGGCTCGGCGGCCTGCGCGGCGGCGGGGCTCAATAGGGCAATCATCAGGGAAGCGGTCAGCAGACATTTCATGGGGACAGCTTACAACAGGCACGTACTTAATCGCGGCTTAACAGCAGCGGAAATTCAAAGAGTAAATGTCAGCCGTTCTTGCCGATGCCGGTCGTCTTCTTCACCCCGCGCTGGCCGCGCTTTCTCTGCACCAGCGGGCGGGGCGGATGGCCGCCGAACATGGCCGAGCGGTCATAGAGCGTCAGCGCCGCGGCGACGCCGACATTCAGGCAGAAGGCGGTCGGGATGCGCACGATATGGGCGCAGGCGTCCTGCACGTCCTGAGACAGAGACCCCTTTTCCGGCCCCAGCACATAGGCCGCGTTTAGCGGGTGGCGAAAGGACGGCAGCGGCACGGAATCCTCCGTCAGCTCCACGCCCACCAGCACGACTTCGTCCGGAAAGCGCGCCATGTCGAAATCCGGCCAGCGGTAATAGGGCAGGTGGGTCGCTGAGCCAGAGGTGTCGGTCTGCCGGATCTCCGCCTCGTCCAGCTTCGATCCAATGGTGAAGGCGAAGCTCGCGCCGAAGGCATGGGCCGTGCGCAGGATCGTTCCCATGTTGCGCGGCTTGGAAATGCCCTCGCTGCCAATCCCGAAATAGCCGCGCATGTGGGTCATGGCCCAACAGGCTCTTTGGTGACGCCCGGCTGCTCCCGCTCGACGAGGACGATGGACCGATACACCGCATAGGCCGCGACCACCGCGCTTCCGCCGATGATGATCCAGAAGGGAACAGTGGGTCCTAGCGCCAGACCGCCTAGCGCGATCAGCCCAAAGGTCGTTCCGTTGACGAAAAGGTTCAGCAACACGCTGCCCGCGCTCATCAGCTGCGCGCGAATGGCGGGCTGGGCACGTCGCTGCGCCATGGCCTGCAGCGGCACGATGAACATGCCGTTGAAGACGCTCGCCGTGCAGAGCACGCCGATAAAGAGCGGCGTGGCGGGATCGGCCATGAAGGCGGTGACGGGTCCGAACTCTTCCGCGCCCGTGTAAAGCGGGCCGGGGATCAGCACGAGCACCAGTGTCGAGACCATGACGCCGATGATGCCGAGCGTGGACAGACGCACGGCTTCCGGCCCCCAGATTTTCAAATTGCCCAACAGGAAGACGACGAGCGCGCCGATGAGAATGGAGATGGTCGACGCCGCCAGCAGGATCTGCAGGGCGGTCGGACCATAACCCATGGTCTGCGCGACGAGGTCCGGCAGCGTTGTCACGAAGACGGTGGAGACGGCGTAGAACCAGCTGATGCCCAGCAGCGGGCGCAACACGTCGGGATGACGGAAAGCCTTGATGACGACGTTGATAGTCGCCGTGAGCGGTTCGTAATTGACCTTTAGATCGGGCTGCGGGGCAGGCGCGGGCAGACAGGCCTCGGAGGACAACCAGCCGAGAATGGCGACGACGACCAGCACGGCGGCGATCAGCGTGGTGCCGGTCGCGCCGACAGCCAGGCCGAAGATCGTGCCGACCAGGATCATGGCGAACTGCACGCCGGACAACAGCGCATTGCCGCGGATCAGCTCGCCCTCGTTGAGCCATTGCGGCAGAACGGCGTTCTTGGTCGGAGAAAAGAAGGCCGACTGCGCGCCCATCAGGCCGAGCGCCGTCGCCAGAATGCGCATGTCGGTGAGGAAGAAGCCGAGCGCGGCGAGCAGCATGATCCCGACTTCGGCGCGCTTGATCCACCGCAGGATAACCCCGCGGTCGATCTTGTCGGCGAGCTGTCCGGCGATAGCCGTCACCAGCAAGAACGGCCCGGTGAAGATGAAGGCCGCGACCGGCACGCGCATGCCGCTCGGCAGATCGGAGAGAAACGCCACCCCGCCAAAAGTGATCAGCGCGATCAACGCGTTCTTCAGCGCATTGTCGTTGAACGTCCCCAGCTGGAACAGCGAGAACAGCGGGAGGAACCGCCGCCCGAAGGAGCGAGCCCTGACGGCCGCCATGATGTCTTCACTCATGACGTTTTTTCCTTCTCGCCTTCTTGGACTTCTCTGGCTTCGCGTTTGGCTTTGGCGACGTGGTTCTCGCGCTGCTGTCCGATGTCGGACGGGTCGAGCGCGCCGGGGTCCTGCAGGTCCAGCAGCTCGATGGAGCGGGCTTCGATGACCGTTTGCAGCTGCAGCATGAAGGCGTCTTTCTCCAACCCCGGCGGGATCGGCGGCAGGAACTCGACCTTCGCATGGCCCGGATGCTTGATCCAGTCACCCTGGTTCCAGCGCTGCCCAAGATTGGTCGCGACCGGCACGACGGGGCAGCCGAATTCCTCCTGCAGGTGAAACACGCCTTTGCGGTAGCGGTGGTGAGTGCCGATCTGCGACAGATGGCCTTCGGGATAGATCAGGATGCGGCGACCCTGTTCGCGGACGACCTTGGACGTCTCCGCCATGCGCGCGCGGGCGTCCGACCCGCCGCAGCTGTCGATCACGACCGCATTCATCTTGGCGAGGATGACCTTGATCAGCCAGAACTTCTCCAGATGGTCCCCGGTGACGAATGACAGATCGTCGAACTGATGGAACATGACCATGCCGTCGCCGTAGCTCTGGTGCTTGGACGCGATGATGACCGTCCCGGCGGGCACATGCTCGTGGCCTGTCACCTCCACCGTGATGCCCGCGATCACCCGCATGCCCCAGCGCACGACTTTGGTGTAGCGGCGCAGGCTCGCCATCAGCAGGCCGCGACCGGGCACGAGGCTGAACACGACGCCGATCACCGCAAAGATCAGCGTGGTCGCGTAGAAGAACAGGTTGAACAGCGTGGAGCGGATCATGGGCACACTCTAGCGGGAGGAGAAGACATGGCTAGGCGCAACTTTTCTGGCCCTGCAACTATTCTGCCTCCGCAACTACTCTGCCCCCGTAACTATTCTGCATGAGCGCGATGCGATCTCGGCGCGCTTGCACCTTGGGCCATCAGCGCCTAGCCCGCTCCCATGAAGAAAGCCTTGCTGCTCATCGCCGGGATTATCGCCGCGCTCGTCGCCTATCTGCTGCTCTGGCCCGTGCCGATCGCACCCGCCGCCTGGGACGCTCCGACAGACCGCGGCTATGTCGGCGACTATGCGCCCAATCGCGAGCTCGCCGGGCTGGTGCGCATCGACCTGAAACCCCATCACGGACCGGAGGACATCGTCGCCTTGCCCGATGGCCGCCTGCTGACCGCCACGCAGGAAGGCTATATATTGAGCGTCGATCCCGCGACGGGCGACGTTGAGGTTCTGGCCGAGACGGGCGGCGTGCCGCTGGGGCTGGAGATGGCCCCAGACGATCGCCTGATCGTGGCGGACGCGCACAAGGGATTGCTCTCGGTCGGACTGGACGGCTCGGTCGAGGTTCTCACGGACTCCGTGGACGGCACCCCCATCCTCTATGCCGATGATCTCGATATCGCGGACGACGGTATCATCTATTTCTCCGACGCCTCGACCAAATTCGGGGCCGAAGCGAACGGCACGACGATGGAAGCCAGCTTGCTGGAGATCATGGAGAGCGCAGGCACGGGCAGGCTGCTCGCCTATGATCCGGCGGACGGCAGCACGCGCGTCGTGATGGACGGGTTGGTCTTTCCCAACGGTGTCGCCATCGCGCCCGACGGCGATGTGCTGATGAATGTCACGGGACGCTATCAGCTGCTGAAAATCAATCCCGAGACGGGCGAGACCCAAGTGCTGATCGACAATTTCCCGGGCTTTCCCGACAACATCAATCGGGGGCCGGACGGAACATATTTCGTCGGTATCGTCTCGCCGCGCTCCGAGTGGTTGGACGAGAATGCGGGCAATCCTCTCGCACGCAAGATCGCCCAGCGCCTGCCCGCCTTTATGCAACCTCAGGCCCAGCCCTACGGACTGGTGCTGCAGATCAACGCGCAGGGCGATATCCTGCGCAGTTTCCATGATCCCGACGGCGAGTATCTCACCCCGACCGGCGCTGTCGTGGTACCAAGTGAGGGGGGTGACCGCATGTATGTCACCAGCCTGCTCTCGCCGACCCTCGGCTACCGACCTTACCCCTAATCACCGCCTTCCAAGGAGACACCCATGTCCGAACGCCAATATGAAGTCATCGTCTACGGAGCCTCCGGCTATACGGGCCGCCTCGTCGCCGAATATCTCCACAATCAATATGGCGACGGCCTGTCCTTCGCGATGGCGGGGCGCTCAGAAGACAAGCTGAGAGCCGTGCGGTCCGAGCTCGGCCTGCCGGACAGCGTCGATGTCGTGGTCGCCAATTCCGGCGATCCCGAGTCGCTCAAATCCATGTGCGAGAGCGCGGCCTGCATCATCACGACGGTCGGCCCCTATCAGCTTTACGGCGAACCTCTGGTCGCGGCCTGTGCGGAGACGGGAACGGACTATGTCGATCTGTCCGGCGAACCCGCCTGGATGCGCGACATGATCGACCGCTATGACGCGAAAGCGAAAGCATCCGGTGCGCGCATCGTCCACTCCTGCGGGTTCGATTCCATCCCCTTCGATTTGGGTGTGCTGTTCCTGCAAAACGCGGCGAAGGACCAGATGGGCAAGCCGCTGCCGCGCATTCGCGGTCGCATGCGCAAGATGCAGGGCACGTTTTCGGGCGGCACCGCGGCGTCGCTCGGCGGCACCATGGCGCGGCTGCAGAAAGAGCCGCACATCCTGGAATGGCTCACCAACCCCTTCTCGCTCGCGGGCGGCTTTCAGGGTCCAGACCAGCCGCGTGGCAACAAGCCGATCGAGGAGGCGGACCTCGGCAGCTGGTCCGCGCCTTTCATCATGGCCGCGATCAACACAAAGAACGTCCACCGCTCCAACGCGCTGATGGGCCACCCTTACGGCGAGGATTTCGTCTATGACGAGATGATGTTCACCGGCCCAGGAGAGCGCGGCAAAGCCACCGCCGAAGCCGTGGCGAGCGCCGATCCCTTCGGCAAGAACCCGCCCAAGCCGGGCGAGGGGCCGACGGCGGAAGAGCGTGAGGCAGGCTTTTACGAAGCCGCCTTCATCGGCTCGGACGCGGACGGCATCAAGCTCACCGCTGTCGTCACGGGCGACAAGGACCCTGGCTATGGCTCGACGTCCAAGATGATCGCCGAGTCCGCCCTGTGCCTGACGCGCGACGTGGACCGTGTTGAGACCCCCGGCGGCGTCTACACGCCCGCGCCTGCGATGGGCATGAAGTTGGTGGACCGCCTGCAGGAGAGCGCGGGTCTGACCTTTGCGCTGGAGGGGTAGCGGACAGCGCGTTTCAAGCGCGGAAGTCTCCAGAACCTACGGCTCCCGCCGACTCGATCGGCGGATCCATCACCCGAAATGCCGTTAGGAAACCGAGTGTCGCGGGGCGGCCTTCGGTTGTTGAATCACAATCCGGGTGTAGGCGAGACACTTTGAGAGGGGCAGGCCGGTCGAGCCGGCCGGAGCCGAACGGGAGGATTGCCCGTGTCAGCGGTGTCACCCAGACACAGCCATCCCCTCCGGCAGCCCGTCCCGAATGATCTCCGCCACCCGCTCCGCCAGCTCGCGCCTCGGATAGCTCCGCCGGATCGTCAGATTGATATCGCGCGCGGCTGTCCTGTCCTGCAACGGTCTTGCCTGCAAACCGATCTCGCGAAAGGCACCGCTCGGCACGGCGAGGGCGGGCACCAATGTCACGCCCATGCCTTGGCTCACGAGATTGATCAGCGTCTCCAGCGATGTCGCGCGCAAGCTACTGCGGCGCGGCGGGCCGAGCTCGCAAATCGCCAGTGCCTGATCGCGAAAGCAATGGCCCTCGGTCAGCAGCAGCAGCTCGTCGCGGTCCACGTCCGCCATATGCGGGACGTCGCTTTCTCCCAACTCGTGGCCTTGCGGAAAGACCAGGCGGAACGGCTCGGAATAGAGCGGTAGCGCAATCAATGCGTCGTCCTCTGGCGGGGTTGCAAGCACGGCCGCGTCGAGTTCGCCGGACAGCAGCCCATCCGTGAGCCGCTCTGTGATGTCCTCGCGGTAAGCGACGGACAGGCGGGGCAAGCCCTCACGCAGGGACCGCACGAAGCGCGGGATGAGATAGGGCGCGACGGTCGGGATCAGGCCAAGCGATAGTGCGCCGCCCAGCGGGTCCTGCGCGGCGCGGGCGACATCGCGAATGCGCTCTGCGCCGGCCAGCACCTCGCGCGCCTGCTCAACGACTGCACGGCCCGCTTCGGTCACGCGGACCGGACCGCGCCCGCGCTCGAATAGCACCACGCCGAGTTCCGACTCCAGCTTCTTGATCTGCCCCGACAGCGTTGGCTGGCTGACGAAGCAACGGTCGGCGGCGCGGCCGAAATGGCCTTCATCGGCCACCGACACGACATAGGTGAGGTCACGTAGGTTCATGGTCGCCCCCTACCATAGCCATAGGCAAGGTCTATCGCTTGTATCGAATCAAACGAATTTACCGAAGGGCCAACGGGCGTTAACTCTTCCATTCGGAAGATCTTCACGCACCGCACATGTGGACGCGAGAGCAGGAACAATCAGGAGAGACGTAATGAACGACATGACAGTCAAGACGGGTGCAAAGTGCCCGGTATTTCACGGCGGCGCGACCAATCGCAGCTCCACCTCGACCAAGGACTGGTGGCCCAAAGGGCTGAATGTGGAAATCCTCCACCAGCACGGCGCGCGCACCAATCCGATGGCGCTGGACTTCGACTATCAGGAAGCGGTGAAGGGCCTCGATTTCGACGCGCTCAAGGCTGATGTCAATGCGCTGCTCACCGACTCGCAGGACTGGTGGCCCGCGGACTGGGGTCACTACGGCGGCCTGTTCATTCGCATGAGCTGGCACGCGGCCGGCACCTACCGCACCCATGACGGACGCGGCGGCGGCGCGACGGGCAATCTGCGTTTCGCCCCGCTCAACAGCTGGCCGGACAATGGCAATCTCGACAAGGCCCGCCGCCTGCTGTGGCCGATCAAGAAAAAATACGGCAACGCCCTCTCCTGGGCCGATCTGATGCTGCTGGCCGGCACGGTCGCCTATGAGAACATGGGTCTGGAGACCTTTGGCTTCGGCTTTGGCCGCGAGGATATCTGGGGTCCGGAAATCGACGTCAACTGGGGCGAGGAGAAGGAATGGCTCGCACCGAGCGAAGAGCGTTACGCCAATCTCGAAGACGCCGACACGCTGGGCCCGAACCTCGCCGCCGTGCACATGGGTCTGATCTATGTGAATCCCGAAGGCGTGAACGGCAATCCCGACCCGGCCCGCACCGCGCAGCACATCCGCGTCACCTTTGCGCGCATGGCGATGAACGACGAGGAGACGGCGGCGCTCACGGCTGGCGGTCACACGGTCGGCAAGGCGCATGGTAACGGCGATGCGGAGCTTCTGTCCGAGAGCCCCGAAGGCGGCGATCTGGTCTATGGCGGCTTTGGCTGGATGAACCCCAATGCGGACGGCAAGGCGTCGTCGCACATCACCTCGGGCATCGAGGGCGCATGGACGACGGAGCCGACCAAGTTCGACATGGGCTATTTCAAGATGCTCTTCGGTCACGACTGGGAGCTGACGACCAGCCCGGCTGGCGCGAAGCAGTGGAAGCCCGTCGATGTTGAGGAGATCAACATGCCCCTGGACCCGGACGGCGGCGGCACGCGCACCATGCCACTGATGACCGATGCCGACATGGCGATGAAGGTCGATCCGATCTATAATGAGATCTGCCAGAAATTCATGGCGGATGAGGCCTATTTCCGCGACTGCTTCGCCCGTGCCTGGTTCAAGCTGACCCACCGCGACATGGGCCCGAAGGTCAACTATCTCGGCCCCTGGGTGCCAAGCGAAGACCTGATCTGGCAGGACCCTGTGCCTGCGGGCGCGACTGGCTATGACGTCGATGCGTTGAAGTCGGCCATTGCGGGCACGGACCTTTCGGATTCTGATCTGATTGCGACGGCCTGGGACAGCGCGCGGACATTCCGCAGCTCGGACCGCCGCGGCGGCGCCAATGGTGCGCGCATCCGCCTCGCGCCACAAAAGGACTGGGCCGCCAATGAGCCGGACCGTCTGGCGCGTGTGCTGACCGTGCTGGAGCCGCTCGCGTCAAAGCACGGCGCATCGATCGCCGACACCATCGTTCTCGCCGGCAATGTCGGTGTGGAGCGCGCGGCCAAAGCCGGTGGCCTGTCTGTCGACGTGCCGTTCGCGGCCGGTCGCGGCGACGCGACTGACGCCATGACAGATGCGGACAGCTTCAAATGGCTGGAGCCCAAGGCAGACGGTTTCCGCAACTTCATCCGTGACGACATTCCCGTCTCGGCTTTCGAGGAAATGCTGCTCGACCACGCACAGCTGCTCGGCCTTACGGGTCAGGAACTGACCGCGCTGGTCGGCGGGTTGCGCGTGCTCGGCACGAATCACGGCGGTTCGGACCACGGCGTGTTCACGCAAAAGCCCGGAACGCTCAGCACGGATTATTTCGACGTGCTGACCGACATGGACTATGAGTGGAAGACGACCGAAACGGAAGGCGAGTTCACGCTCGACCACCGCCATGAGGACCGGCGCTACTCGGCGACCCGTGCAGATCTGGTGTTCGGTTCGAACTCCATCCTGCGCGCCTATGCCGAAGTCTACGCGCAAGACGACAACCAGCAGAAGTTCGCACACGACTTCGCCGCCGCCTGGGCCAAGGTGATGAACGCCGACCGGTTCGAGCTGCCCAAAGCGGTCCGCGCCGGGCTGAGCATGGCGGCCGCGTAAGCGACGCGCCATTCAATGAAGAGCCCGCTCGGAGCGATCCGGGCGGGCTTTTATGTGCCTGTCTCAGGGCTTCAGCCGGAGCCCTAGCGTTGTCACAGTCCGAGTAGCCAGCCTTCTTCCTGCAGGGCGTTGTCCCGCACCGTGCCCACCAACGACGGCGCAAAGAGTTGCCTGACCAGCGCCTCCCCGTTCCATGCTTCGAAATCGCGCAGCACGGCTTCGACCTGGCGGCGGTCCTTCACCGCCTGCCCATCCGCCACGGCGTGGCGGCTGGGATAGATTTCCGCAAAGACGATGGGGGCCGACAGATCGTCCGCGAAATCCGTCTCGAACGGCCAGATCGCGATCTTTCCCGGAAAGCGCCGACGCAGGCCTTCCAGCCGCGCGATGCCGAGCAGGCTCTGGCTGCCGACCGATCCCGTATAGGCGAGTTTGAAGACGGGAGACGCCTTGCGTTCGCGCCGCTCTGCCTCGCGCTTGTAAGTGAAAGGATGCGTCCAGGCGGCGTGGCTCTTGCGCGACAGACCGTCCGGCAGACCGTCTTTCATGGTGTATCCCCAGAACGGGCCTTCACCCGGACACAGCCGATTCCATGCCGCCGCGACCGCAAAACGGTTGGAGCGGTTGCGCGCGTCGTCCTCGATATGCGCATGAAGATGCGCCCAGACACTCGCCCAATCCTGCAGCCCGACGGACCGAGAAAAGCCAGCCGGAAAGCCGAAGGCGAAGTCGAAACCGATCATCAATCGCTCGCCTGACCGGAGCGCGTCTTCGATCAGCGCGGCAATCTGCTCGGTCGCATCATGGCGCGTCGCGGGATTGCTCGACACCCCGGCGCTGCGCGCGATCCAGATGCTGTCCGCGCCCGTCCGCGGGACATTCGCGCCCGACCAGTCCACCACGGCGAAACGGTCGAACAGGTCCGAGTCAGACCGAGAGGCCATAATTTACCCTTTATTGACCACGATCACGGCAAGCTCCCGCCACCTCAGCCGCACCATTCCTTGCAAGGTCCGACATGTCACAGCGCCACTTCTCCACAAAGCCTTCCGCCGCCTTGCTCACAACAGTCATGGCGGCTCTCATGCTTTCCGCCTGTGCGTCGTCTGCGCCGGACAATCCGAACAGCGCGTCTGATATCCGCAATGCGCAGAACCGCGCGGCGAGCCAGACCGGGACTTACAATGAGAACGAGCTGATCTCCGCCGTTTCCACCCATCTGGGCGTGACATCGGAATCTGCCGCGACGGCCATAGAACGCCTGTTCCGCGAACGGGGTCGGCCCGTCGGCTATATCACAGGCGAAGAAGGCGGCGGCGCGCTGACCATCGGTCTGCGCTACGGCACGGGAACGCTGTGGATGAAGAACGGACAGACCATGCCGATCAAATGGCAGGGTCCGACGGTGGGCTTCGACGCGGGTGCGGATGTGTCGAAAGTGTTCACTCTCGTCTATGGCCTCGAAGACACGGACGACATCTACCGCCGCTTTCCGGGCGTGGACGGCTCGGCCTATCTGGTCGGCGGCATGGCGGTGAATTACCAGCGCACCAACGGCATCACCCTTGCGCCGATCCGCACGGGTGTCGGCCTGCGCCTGGGCGCCAATGTCGGCTATACGCGCTACACCAAGAAGCGCGCGATCATTCCGTTCTAGTCGGGTTCACCCCGTTCGAAAGGGCCGCTGTTCCAGGCGCTATTTCGCGCCCGCTTTCAAGCCTTCCAGGATCAGTTCGTGGGCCTTGTCCACGTCTTCCCAGCCGAGAACTTTCACCCATTTTTCCTTCTCCAGATCCTTGTAGTGATCGAAGAAGTGCGGGATCCGGTCCTGCAGCACTTGCGGCAGATCACGGTAGGATCTGATTTTTTCGTAATAACCCGTCAGTTTCGAATGCGGCACGGCGACGATCTTCTCGTCGATCCCGGCTTCGTCCTCCATCATCAACACGCCGACGGGACGCGCGCGCACGACACAGCCCGGCATCAGCGCGCGCTGGCCGACAACCATGACGTCGGTCGGGTCGCCGTCCTCTGACAGCGTGTGCGGCATGAAGCCGTAATTGCAGGGGTAGCGCATCGCCGTGTAGAGAAAGCGGTCCACGATCATCGCGCCGCTGTCCTTGTCCATCTCGTATTTGATCGGCTCTCCGCCCAGCGGGACCTCAATGATGACATTGATGTCCGAAGGCGGATTTTCACCGGGTTTGATGCGGTCGATATTCATAGGGTCAGGCCGTAGATTTAGGGCATTTTCAGTTGATTTCACGGGCCATTAGGCGCGCGCGCAAGGCCTGCCAAGTGAACAATCCCACAGAGCGGGCTGGCGAATGGAAAGCACGGAAATAGCTCTGCTTTTCTGCAAGGCAGCGTCCCGGAAATAGGGGTGGCTGGAGGGGCAACCAAGCCCAACTGGGCGGCGTTACTGGTGTCCAAGACGCTTCATTCTCAAACCTCATACACCCCGAAATACGAGAGATTTTCCATGATCAAAATCGGCGATACCCTTCCCGAATTTTCCCTGACTGCAGTCGACGGCAAACCCTTTGCCGACATCGATATCGACAATGTCTTCCGCACGATTTCCAACGAAGACCTGAAAGGCAAATGGACCGTTCTGTTCTTCTACCCCAAGGACTTCACATTTGTCTGCCCAACCGAAATCGCAGCTTTCGGTGAGCTGAACGAGGAGTTCGAGGACCGCGACGCGGTGCTGCTGACCGCTTCGACCGATTCCGAATTCGTCCACTGGAACTGGCGCAAGCATCAGGACGAGCTGCGCGATCTGCCGATCCCGATGCTGGCTGACGTCAAGCGCGAGCTGACAACCGCGCTCGGTATTCTAGACGAAGCCGAAGGCGTGGCCCAGCGCGCAACCTTTATCGCCGACCCGGACGGCGTCGTGCGCTTTGTATATGTCACCGACCTCAACGTCGGCCGCAACCCGCAGGAAGTGCTGCGCGTGCTCGACGCCCTGCAAACGGATGAGCTGTGCCCGTGCAACTGGTCCAAGGGCGACGAGGTCATCGATCTCGCGAAAGCGGCGTAGAGTGTCGCTGAAGTCTCTCAAGGACGCGCTCCCGGCTTACGCCAAGGACATCAAGCTCAACCTTGGCCGCGTGCTCGCGGCTGACGGGATGGACGGGCTGTCCAAGGCGACCGTGCAGGGCGTGGCGCTGGCGTCGGCCTATGCGACGCGCAACCGTCTGGTGATCGATGCCATCGAAGGCGAGGTCTCGGTCGGCGAAGAGGTCGTGACGGCAGCCAAGGCGGCCGCGACGATCATGGGCATGAACAATGTCTACTACCGCTTCGCCCATCTCGTCGGCGGCGAATATGCCAAGATGCCCGCGAATCTGCGCATGAACGTCATCGGCAATCCCGGGATCGACAAGATCGACTTCGAGATGATGAGCCTGGCCGTGTCCGCCATCAATGGCTGCGGCATGTGCATGGAGGCTCATGTCGCCGAAGTGGTGAAGGGCGGCGTGAAGCCGGCCGGCGTGCAGACCGCAATCCGGATCGGCGCGGTCCTGAACGGGGCCGCTCAGGCCATCGCGATCGACGCGGAATAGCTTGCCGGGCCCCGGCACGACGGCACCACAGTCGCACCCGAAGCTGAATGATCGTGAGGCCGCCCCATTCGGGGCGGCCTTTTTCATGACAGAACAGCCCACGCTCCGCTCGCGATCATGACGGTTCCGATCACAACGTTGAACACCCGCGCCGCCCTCGCGCTCTGCAGCTTGCTCCTGATCCAGCGCGCAAAGGCGGCGTAGATCGACAGGCCCTGCAGCTCCAGCCAGGTCACCGTGACCAGCATGATCCCGAACTGCACCAGCACGGGCTTTTCGGGGTCGAAATAGAGCGGCAACAGCATGCCGAAATAGACCAATGGGAGCGGCGAGCTGATCTGCAGCGCCACACCCTTGGCGTAGAGACGGCCGAGCTTTGGTGGGGCGCTGCCTTCCGTCGTGTCGACGCCGCCCATATCCGGCGGCGGGCCGAAGATCGTGCCGAGCCCCAGATAGAGGATCACGAGCAGGCCGAGCACTTTCAGCGCCAATGTCACTTGCGGAAAAGCCGTCAGCAACGCCGCCGTGCCGCTCGCGGCCAGCACGAGCCAGAGCACATTGGCCGAGGCGACGCCCAGCGCGGGGAACAAGGCAGGTCGAAAGCCGTGACGAAAGCTGCTCGCCATGACCAGCATGACGGCGGGGCCGGGGGTGAGGCCGCCGACGGCGAATAGCACGACCAGCGACAGCCAGACATCGAAATCCATCTCCAGCCTTCCCAAACTTGCA
The DNA here is from genome assembly GCA_937923575.1 of uncultured Algimonas sp. Lineage (GTDB taxonomy): Bacteria > Pseudomonadota > Alphaproteobacteria > Caulobacterales > Maricaulaceae > Litorimonas. The sequence goes on along the minus strand of CALDUL010000053.1, from coordinate 2,384 downwards.
GCGCGAAATCGCTAGCGCGCTAACACCAGCGGGCCTATCTGTCAGCGGCTATGAGCCCCGAAACCCACACTCCTCCGGAGTTGACCGAAGAGCTGTCCGACACGCCGCTCCAAGGCGTGCTCGACCATGTGCTCGCCGGTATGGACGGCGCGGACAGCAATCTGCACGACGTCGTGGCCCAGATGGGCGCCCGGGCCTTTGGTCCCGTCATGATGCTCTGCGGTGTGTTTCTGATGACGCCGCTGGGCGCGCTGCCCGGTGTTCCGGCCGCCTTCGGATTGGTGAACCTCGCCTTTGCCGCGCAGCTGCTGATGCGCCGCCCCCACCCTTACGTGCCGCAATGGCTCGCCAAAGTGCCGATCCCCGAAGCCAAGGTGGCCTGGGTCGCGCGCAAGTTCGGCCCCGCACTCGCCGTCATCGACAAGCTGGTCGATGCGCGCCTTCCCGTGCTGACGCGCGGGCCGTGGCTGGTGCTCGCGGCGCTGGTCTCGATCCTGCTGTCGCTGACGATGTTTCCGCTATCCGTCATCCCCTTCGGGGTCGTGCCCTCGGCCTTTCTGCTGGGGCTTATCGGCCTGGCGCTGACGGCAAGAGACGGCGTATTGATGGCGATTGCCTTGGTGCTGTCGCTAGCCGTCTTCGGGTTTGTCGGAGGCCTGCTCGCCGATCTGGCGGTCCAATTCCTGCAATAGGCTGAACACGACCGGGTCGTGGCGCGGGGAGAGCTCGGCTGCGCGGCTCAGCATGATCCGGGCCAGCCGCAATTCACCCGCACCCGCCGCGCGCACTGCGCCCGCGCGCAACAGCGCGATCGATTGCGGTCCAGACGCCCCGGCAAGCGCCCGCGTGTAATCGCCCTGCGCCAGGATCGACAGACGCCGCCCGCGCTCGAAATCCGCATCCGACCGGTCGAGCGCCACCGCATGTGCGTAGCTTGCTTCCGCCGCGACCGCGTCCCCATGGCGTCGCCAACTCGCCGCGACATTGGCGTCCGCCAGTCCGGGACGTTGCAGCGGCGCGGCGCGGCGAAAGGCAATCCGCGCCTCGCGCCCGCGCCCGCGCGCATCGAGCCATCGGCCCAGCGTGTTCATCAGCCGCGCATCCGGGTAATGGGCAAAGCGGTTGCGCAAGACGGTGTCCGCGTCCTCGCGCAGTCCCAATTCGACCTCGACGATCAGCCGCAGCGTCTGCGCCTCCACACTATTGCCCGCACCCGCAAGCACGCCGTGAGCCTGTTTCGCGTCGCCCAGATCGACCAGAGCCTTGCCCAGCCCCAGTCGCGCGTCGGTCAGCGTCGGGTCGTAGCTCAGAGCGCGGCCATAGGCCTCCGCGCGCGCGGTGGCGCTGGGCAGTCGGTCGGCCTGTGACAACGCCATCAACACGTCGAAAGGCTGTACGGAACTGTCCGTGACGGGGCGGATGTCCTCGGGGCCAATATCAACTGGCCGAATGTCCGCCGCAATCAGTCCCAGACAGGCGAGGGCGGTCAGCGCGCGCTTCACGACAGACCTGCGCCGACGCGGATGCCAGCAGGCAGCAGCAGCATGACGAGGATGGTCGGGAAGATGAACAGGATCAGCGGGACGGTCAGCTTGGCTGACAGCGCCATGGCTTTCTCCTCGGCCACCATCATGCGGCGGTGGCGCATGTCGTCGGAGAATGTGCGCAGGGCCAGCCCGATGGAGCTGCCCATTTCCTCGGCCTGTTTCAGCATGACGGCGAGCGCGCGCGCCTCTTCGAGCTCGATGCGCGCGGCGAAGTTCATCATGGCGTCATTGCGCTCGCGGCCCGCGCGCAGCTCCAGATTCATGATCTCCAGATTGGTTTTCAGCACCGGATAGCGCCCGCCGATCTCGTGGGACACGCGGATCAGGCTCGCGTCCATGGCGAGGCCCGCCTCGATACAGGCGACCAGCAGATCCATCATGTCCGGAAAGCCGCGGCGACACTGATCGATGCGGCGGCCCTTGATGAAATTGACGACGAAATCTGGACCCAGCATCCCCGCGATGGTGACGCCGACCGCCAGATAGACCACGTTCAGCCCGCCCATGCGCGCAAACAACGGACCCCAGCACAGCAGCACCAGCATGACGGGCGCAAACAGCGCGACCGTTCGCGCGGCCAGAAAAGTCTTCACCGCATTGGGGTCGTAGAAGCCCGCTTGGCTCAACCAGAAACGCAGGCGCGTGATCTCTTCGGCGTCGGGCAGGGTGAGATGGGAGCCAAGCTGCGTCAGCAGGTTCTTGCGCGCGCGTGTGGACTGGCCGGACGTCAGCCGCTCGTCCAGATCGACGCCGCCGCCAGATGCGAGCCGGCGCACGATCCGGCGCTCGGCCCGCACCGCACCGTGGGCGGCGATGAACGCGATCCACATGGCGAGG
>CALDUL010000052.1 GCA_937923575.1 uncultured Algimonas sp. | reverse complement strand
GGTCTATTCCAAGACGGCGAAAGTGAACTGGGACCCGGTGGACATGACCGTGCTGGCCAATGAGCAGGTGATCGACGGGAAAGGCTGGCGCAGCGGCGCCGTCGTCGAACAGCGCGACATGGAACAGTGGTTCTTCAAGATAACGGACTACGCGCAGGAGCTGCTTGACGGCTTGGACACGCTGGAGCGCTGGCCGGAGAAAGTTCGGCTGATGCAGGCGAACTGGATCGGGCGGAGCGAGGGCTGCCGGATGCGTTTCGAGTGGGCGGAGCCTTTCGGACGCGTCGCCGTCCGCGAAGACAAAGACCCTGATGTCGCAAAAGCCCGCATGCAAGACGCTCGGTCCGTTGGCGATCAAATGGTCATGAGTTACAATTTGGCCAAAGATCTGTTTCCGGACGGCGTCGAAATCTACACGACTCGGCCGGACACGCTGTTCGGTGCGAGCTTCATTGCGCTTTCACCAGACCACCCTTTAACAAAGCGGCTCGCGGAGACTTCCACTGAGCTGAGAAATTTTCGTGAAAACTGCGCCAAGATCGGCACCTCAGAAGAGGATATCGCTAAGGCACCAAAGCTAGGCTTCCATACAGGCTTAGGTGTCAGACACCCGTTCAAGTCCGGCGAGACCCTCCCCGTCTGGATCGCGAATTTCGTGCTGATGGGTTACGGTACGGGCGCGGTGTTTGGACAGCCCGCCCATGACCAGCGCGACTATGACTTCGCCGCCAAATACGGCCTGCCGATCATTCCGGTCATCAAGCCTGCGGAAGGTGAGCTGCCCGATGGCGAGGCTTATGTCGGCGAGGGCACGCTCTATAATTCGGACTTCCTCGACGGCCTGTCCAAGACGGATGCCATCGACGCGGCCATCGCCAAGATCGAGGAGATGGGTCTGGGCGAGCGCACGGTGCAATACCGGCTGCGCGACTGGGGCGTGTCGCGGCAGCGCTATTGGGGTTGCCCGATCCCGGTGATCAATTGTCCGGAACATGGCGCGGTTCCGGTCCCGGACGCGGACCTCCCCGTCGAGCTGCCCTACGACATCGAGTTCGACAGCCCCGGCAACCCGCTGGACCGTCACCCGACGTGGAAGCACACCAGCTGTCCGAGCTGCGGCGCGGACGCGCTGCGCGAGACCGACACGCTCGACACCTTCAACGACAGCTCATGGTATTTCGCGCGCTTCGCCGGGCCGAACGGCTCGCCCGTGGACAAGGAAGAGGCCGCAAAGTGGCTGCCCGTGGACCAATATGTCGGCGGCGTCGAACACGCCGTGCTGCACCTGCTCTATGCGCGCTTCTTCACCAAGGCGCTGCGAGACTGCGGCCTGCTGGACCTGCCCAGCGGCGAGCCCTTTGCCGGGCTCTTCACTCAAGGCATGGTGACACACGCGGTCTTTACTGACGAGGACGGCGACTATGTCGTGCCAGCCGACGTGATCGAGGACGGCAATCAGTTGATCCGCATCGACAACAAGAAGCTCGTCACCAAAGGCGACATCGTCAAGATGTCCAAGTCCAAGAAAAACGTCGTGGACCCCAATGACATCATCGAAACCTATGGCGCGGATGTGGCCCGCTGGTTCGTGCTGTCGGACTCCCCTCCGGAGCGGGACGTCGAGTGGTCCGAGGACGGCGTGCGGGGCGCGTGGAATTTCCAGAAGAAAGTCTGGCGCATCGTGGAAGCCACCGACGTGCCGGATCACTCGCCCATGGCGGCCGACCCGGAAGCCAAGGGCGACGCCCTCGCGCTTCGCCGTAGCGCGCATAAGGCGCTCGCCAAAATCACGGCGGGGATCGAAGCTTTCCGCTTCAACACCTCGGTCGCGCAGATCTACGAGCTGACCAATGCGCTGTCGAAATACTCAGGCCAGGACGCCGTGCGCATGGAAGCGCTCGGCATTCTGATCCGGTCGATCGCGCCCTTCATGCCGCATCTGGCCGAGGAGTGCTGGAGCAATTTGGGCGGTGACGGCCTCGTCGCGCTCGCCCCCTGGCCGCAACACGACCCCGCCATGCTGGTGGACGACGAGATCGTCATGCCCGTACAGGTCAATGGCAAACGCCGCGGCGAAATCCGCGTGGCCAAGGATGTGTCCAAGGACGACGCGGAACGGCTCGCTCTGTCTGAGCCCTCCGTTGCCAAATTTCTCGACGGCCAAACTGTCCGAAAGGTCATTGTCGTGCCGGGCCGCATCGTGAATATAGTCGCGGGATGAAGCACCTTCTTATCGCACTGACCACGGCTGCCACGCTCGCGCTATCCGGATGCGGGTTCACGCCCATGCACGCCACGACGGGCGGGCAGGCCACATTTAGCGATGTCGCTCTGGATGTGGGCGCCGGCAAGACCGAGCAGGACCGCGCGGCCGGTTTTGCCTTTGCACAGCACATGCGCGCGCGCATCGGCGACAGTTCGGCTCCGGCCTACACTCTGGTGGTCACGCCGCAAATCCAGCGTACCGGACTGGGTCTGACCGCGCAGGACCGGGCCACGCGCTTCGACCGTCGCTTCATCGCCAATTGGCAACTGCGCGATGCGAAGACAGACCTGTTGATTGCCCGAGGCCGATCGGAGGACACAACCACCTTTACCGGCGACCGCGATCCCTATCGGCTGGCGTCTAATGACGACCAGTCCATGCGCCGCATCACCCGCGTGGTCGCCGATGAGGTGCTGGCCGAAGTGGCGCTCGCCATTCAGGACGCGCGCGTAAAGCCGTGACGATCCTTTGAAGATCACGGGCGCGCGCCAGCAGCGCTTTCTCGACCAGCCGCCCAAGGACTTGCTGGGCGCCGTGCTGTTCGGCCCCGACCGCGGGCTGGTGAAAGCGCGCTCGGCGGCACTGATCAAAGTGCTCGCGCCCGATCTGGACCCGACATTCGGCGCGACCGTGCTGACCTCTGACGACCTCACGACGGACCCCGCGCGGCTCGCGGACGAGATGAGCGCGATGAGCCTGCTCGGCGGCACGCGGCTGGTGCGCTTACGGCTGGACCACGAACGCTCGGGCGCGGCGATTGGCAAGCTGCTCAAGGAATTCGACGCGGACCCGTCGCGCGTCGAGGCCAAGCTGGTCATCGAGGCGGGCGAGCTGACCCCGCGCAGCCATGTGCGAAAGGCGGCCGAGGCCGCGCGCCACATCGCCGCCATCGGTTGCTATCCTGCGGGCCTGCGCGATCGCCGCGCCATGGTCGAAGCGCGGCTGGATAGCTTAGGTATCGGCATCTCCAAGGACGCGCTCGATCTCTGGGTGCCGCTGCTTGAAGGCGATCACCAATTGGCCGAGGGCGAGGTCGAGAAGATGGCGCTCTATAAGGGCTATGGCCGGACCAAGGGCGCGCAGGTCACGGCGGCGGATGTGCGCGAGCTGGCCGCCGGGGCGACCAAAGCCTCCATCGACCCGATCATCCAGGACGCCATGTTCGGCCGGGTCGACGGGCTGGACGCGCGTTTCCGCCGCGCGGTCGAGAGCAAGATTTCGCCCGTCGCCATCCACTTTTCCCTGCAGCGTCATGTGCTGCGCCTCTGCGAGGCGGCGGCCAAGATGGAGAGCGGGCAGAGCGCATTGTCCGCCACGCGTTCGCTCAGACCGCCGGTCTTCGGCATGGCAGAGGACGGGTTTGTCGCACAGCTGAACCGCTGGTCACCCAAAGCGCTGCGCTCGGCCCTGTCGCAATGCCAGATCGTGGAACGCCAGCTGAAAACGACGGGCGCGCCGTCCGAAGCGCTGACCGAGCGCCTGCTCTTCGGCCTCGCGAGCTTTGCGGCCAAGCGGCGGTAGCGAGCGTCTTTGCGCTTGAGCCCGCGAACGATGCGGGGCTAGACCGAACACCATTGCACACGGCACCCGCCGCAATAACAGGACGCTCCCATGGAGAAATTCGCCGAACGATGGGCCGCGCTACGCGACGGCTTTCCGATCCTGCTCGGCTGGGGCGGGAATGCGCTGTCGGCGCTGGTCATCCTCGTCATCGGGATCATGATCGGGCGTTGGCTATCGCGCCGAATGCGACGGACCAATCTGGGCGGTCACCATTTGGACGCGACACTGCGGCCCGTTCTCGCAAGCACGTTGTTTTACGTCATTCTCGCCATGACGATCTATGCGGTGCTGATGCGGTTGGGCGTACCCGCGACCAGCCTGCTCGCCGTCTTCGGCGGCGCGGCGCTCGCCATCGGTCTGGCGCTGCGCGAGACGCTGTCCAATATCGCCGCCGGTGTGATGCTGCTTTTCCTGCGCCCGCTGCAGGTTGGGGACTTCGTCGATATCGGCTCGAGTCAGACCATGGGCACGGTCGAGGAGATCGGCCTGTTCACCTCGACCATCCGCAATATGGAGAACATTGCCGTCTACATTCCCAACAGTTCGATCTGGGGCAACCGCGTGCAGAATTTCGGCCGCCACGCCATCCGCAAGGCCATCGTGGAAATCGGGGTCGGCTATGACACCGATCTGGACCGCGCGGTGGAGGTGCTGACCGATGTGCTCGACAATCAGCCTGGGCTGCTACCGTTTAGTTCCGACGCCGCCTCCACTGTTCCGTCGATCGAGGGCGGGGCACCGCCGCCCAGCGCGCCGACACCGCCGGAAGTCTATGTGATGAGCTTTGGCGACAACGCCATAATCCTGTCCTGCCGCTGCTGGTTGCCATCGGACACATGGCTGAAACGCGCCTCCGCCCTGCGCACGGACATCAAGCGTGCGCTGGACCGCGAAGGCATCGAAATCCCCTTCCCACAGCGTGTTGTGCACATGCGCCAAGGCTAGCGCATTACCGCACCCAGGCGCATCCGGTTCGCCCGCGCGCAAATCTCAGCAAAAGCGGCGCTGGCAGGCTTTGGTGTCGTGGTTTCGCCGAGCAGGCTCTGGAACTGGGTGCCGGATTTTGCGTCAGGGGCGTCCGGCTTTTGCGGGCTGTGGCTCTGTCGACCGAGGCACTGTTCCAGATCGACAAGGAACCGACGAGGACGACCTTGACCGACGCCGCCATGGGCCTTTCCTGTTGCGCGAAATTGGACAGGGCGCGCCGCTTGATCGGGTCGAGCAATATATCCGTGCGCGCGAGTATGGCTTCGGTCGCAAAATTTGCGTCGCCAAGATTGTTATTGATGCGACCGCGGTAGAAGGCGCGCACGCCGAACATGAAGAACGCACCAATGGGCAAAGGGACAGCGCAGTCAGTTTGAGTCCGGGCGTGTAGGCCGAGGTCTCGCGCAGCACCCAGCCCGTGATCGGCGCGCTCCATGGCCGCCGCTCACCCGCAAGCACCTCTACAGCAATAGCTCGTCCACCAGCGTCCAGAACGGTCCGTCGAACATTGCGGTGGCGTCGATGAGGTCGAGGGTGGGCTCGACTTCGGAGACGGGTTGCACTTCGGCTTTTGGCGC
>CALDUL010000051.1 GCA_937923575.1 uncultured Algimonas sp. | reverse complement strand
CACGGGTTGCGTCGGCAGCGGGCGGAAGACCAGGCGCAGCTGCCGTGTGTCGATCAGCTCCTTTTTCACCGTTGGCCACTCGTCATTGAACCAGTCCCGGCAATGCGGGCACATGTTCGACGCATAGACGATCATGGTGTGCGTGGCACTCGCGTCGCCCTCGACGTGATCGAAGGGCGCGACTGTGTAGACATGGTCGGCCGTCTTCACGGGCGCATCGGCAGCAGGCGCAGCGGGCTTATCCTGAGCGAGAGCTGCGGCGGGGAGGGCCAGTGCTGCAGCGATGAGAAGTGGCTTGAGCATTCTAGTCTTTCATTTCCTTGCGCGCGATGACTTCGCGACCCAGTCGTTCCAACGCGTCGCGCAGGCGGTCAGATCCTATGTCTTTTACGCCTTCACGCAGCGCTGTGGTTTCACTCGGTGTAAGTCCGCGCCTTAAGGCGGGCTGAACGCTCGCCTCGCGCCGTGGCTTTGGCTTGGCCTGCACGACGCTGATGCGCGAAACGTGGCCCGCGCCGAGGTGTGCGTTGAGGCGGTCGATGATCGGACCGGACGCCGCCATGATGAGCGAGGCCGCCGGGCCGGGCGCGCTGATAACCAGCGTGCGGCCATCCTTCGAACCGCGATAGCGGACCGGAGAGCTGATCTTGGACCAGCGCGGGCCCATGATGTCGGGCCAGATTTCCGCAAGCGAGAGCGCGCTGCTCGTCCGCTTTGTCCCGCCGCCGGCCGACTTCGCCAGCGGACGCATCACGCGATTGACCGCCATGGACGCACTGGGCAGCGGTCTGGCCTGCGGACGCGCGCGTGCGGTCTCGAGAAAGCGCTCGATCTTGGCTCGCTTGGCCGCAGAGAGTGGACGGTCTGTCACAGCGCGATCATCCGCTATTGCACTCACCGGGTAAAGCGCACAGCTGCGTGAGGTGAGCTTTTCTGAGCAAGATGTAACCGAGATGCGGGCCGCCTTGCTGGCCTGGTACGACCGCGAAGGCCGAACGCTGCCCTGGCGCGTACGGCCCGAGGACCGGGCGGAGGGCGCGCGGCCCGACCCCTATGCTATCTGGCTGTCCGAAGTCATGCTGCAGCAGACGACCATTCCGCACGGCACGCCCTATTGGCACAAGTTTCTGGCGCTCTATCCCACGGTAGAAGACCTTGCGAGCGCACCACTCGACGATGTGCTGACCCATTGGGCAGGGCTCGGATATTATGCGCGGGCGCGAAACCTGCACAAATGCGCGAAAGCCGTGGTTGCGCGCGGCGGCTGGCCGGAGACCAAGGCAGAGCTGCAGACGCTGCCGGGTATTGGCGACTATACCTCGAGCACCATCGCCGCGATCTGCTTTGCTGAGCCGACGACTATCGTGGACGGCAATGTCGAGCGTGTCATCAGCCGCGTACATCGCGTCGAGGAGGCTCTGCCCAAGGCGAAGAAGACGCTAAAGTCGCTCGCCGCCGTGCTGAGCGATCCGGACCGTCCGGGCGACTACGGCCAGGCGGTGATGGATCTGGGCGCGACGATCTGCTCACCGAAGTCACCGAGCTGCCTGATCTGCCCTTGGGCGAAATGGTGCGCGGCAAGGGCCGCCGGCGATCAGACACGCTACCCGATCAAGACGCCAAAGAAGAAGCAGCCGATCCGCTACGCTAATGCCTTCGTGGCGGTGAAGGATCACACGGTCTGGCTACAGCGCAGGCCGGAGGAGGGGCTGCTCGGTGGTATGATGGAAGTGCCGAATAGTGCGTGGGTAGCGGAGGCTGAGGACATGGCCCCACCCGTTCCCGCCGACTGGCATGCAGCAGGTGATGTCCGTCACCTCTTCACCCACATCGACTTGCGCCTGCGCGTCTACCGCGCCGAAGTCACGAGAGATTTACGAGGTGAGGGACGATGGGTGTCCGTCGACGCGCTGGACGAGGAAGCCTTGCCGAGCCTGATGCGGAAAGTGTTGAAGGCGGCGGGACTTTAAGCCCCTGCCATCTCTTTCCTGATTTGTGTGCGGATCGCGTCGATCGGGACGAGGCCGTTGTCAGACATAGTATGCCAAAAGGTCCAGCCATTGCAGGATGGGGCGTCGGTGACATGCGCGCCGACCTTGTGGATCGAGCCTTCGAAACCGTCATCGGTCGAGAGCGAACCGTCGGCTCGGACGCGTGCGGATAGCGTGCCCTTGGCCGAGAACAGCCGTGTACCGATATCGACGAGGCCGCGCTCGACGAGATTGGCGAAGGGGACGCGCGGCTCGGACCGCTTGGAGCGGGTAATCGCGATAGCTTCGGTCGTCGCCGGGCGGACCTTGGCGATGCGTTTTCGGGCATGGGCAATGTAGTTATGTTCGCGCTCAAAGCCGATGTAGTGGCGACCGAGCTTCTTGGCGACCGCGCCCGTCGTGCCCGTGCCGAAGAACGGATCGAGGATCACATCGCCTGGATTGGATGTGCTGAGGATCACGCGGTGGAGCAGGCTCTCCGGCTTTTGCGTTGGATGGGCTTTCACGCCGTCCTCGGTCTTCAGCCGTTCGCGGCCCGTGCAGATCGGCAGCGTCCAGTCGGAGCGCATTTGCACGCCGTCATTCATCATCTTCATCGCGTCATAGTGGAAGGTCGGGCGTGCGTCTTCGGACTTTGTTGCCCAGATCAGCGTCTCATGCGCATTGCAGAAGCGCGTGCCGCGAAAGTTCGGCATGGGATTGGTCTTGCGCCAGATGATGTCGTTCTGAATCCAGAACTGCTGATCTTGGAGCACTGTCCCGACGCGGAAGATGTTGTGATAGCTGCCACAGACCCAAATCGCGCCGTCACGCTTCAGCACACGCCGCGCGGCCTGCAGCCAGTCATGGGTGAAGAGGTCATAGGCATCCATGGAATCATATTGGTCCCAGTGGTCCGTCACGCCATTGACCGTGCTGTCATCCGGGCGGGAGAGATTGCCGCCAAGCTGCAGATTATAGGGCGGGTCGGCGAAGATAAGGTCGACGGAGCCTTCCGGCAGGCTGTTCATCAGGTCGACGCAATCGCCCTGGGTGATGGTGTTCAGCGGCAGTTCGGAGCACTCGCGCATAGCGGGAGAGGCGGGCTCCATAGTCGCGTCTTGGGATGTATTGTCGGCGACGACGCGTAGGTGGCTCATGCTTTTCCCAGTGCAGGCAGTGTGTTTCGTATCGACACACAAGCTGGGCGGGCAGGGTAAACAATGTGTTATTTCATAGGGTTAATGGCTTGGTAAGCCTCGTTAATATCCACAAGGCCGCATATTAACCTTTGGCGTTGCGTGCGGAACGATTGATGCGCACAAAGCGGTCAAGGAGAGACACATGACCTTCACCCGCCTGCTCGCCGCGAGCCTCGCCGCCGCCCTCTTGGCCCCTGCAATGCCTGCCTTTTCGCACGAACTGCCATCTGATTTGCGGCCGTCGATCCAGGCGGATTACGATGCCAAGCTCTCGAAACTTTTTGTTCACTTCCATGAAAATCCGGAGCTGTCCTTTCGTGAGTTCGAAACGTCCAAACGTATCGCCAGCGAATTGACGGCGTTGGGTTATGAGGTGGAGACCGAGGTCGGCCAGACGGGCGTGGTCGCAACGCTGAAAAACGGCGACGGCCCAACCGTCATGATTCGCGCCGATATGGACGGGCTTCCGGTCAAGGAAGACACGGGGCTGCCCTACGCCTCTACCGCTATGCAGGTCGGCATTGACGGGGTGGAGAACCCGGTCATGCACGCCTGTGGTCACGATGTGCACATCACCTCGCTGATCGGCACGGCCAAGCAGATGATGGACCGCCGCGACAGCTGGTCCGGCACGCTTGTGTTGATCGCGCAGCCGGCCGAGGAGATCATCTCTGGCGCGCGCGAGATGATCGAGGACGGGCTCTATTCGCGCTTTCCAAAGCCGGATGTTGCGCTGGCCTTCCACGTGACCTCGCAGCTCCCGACTGGGGTCGTCGCCGTGCCGCAAGGCCTCGCTTACAGCAGCTCCGACTCCGTCGATATTACGGTGCGCGGTGTCGGCGCACACGGCGCGAGTCCGCATGCCGGCATCGACCCGGTCCTCGTTGCCAGCGCCATCGTCGTGAACCTGCAGAGTGTCGTGTCGCGCAGTATTGCGCCGCTGCAGCCCGGCGTCATCACTGTCGGCTCGATCCACGGCGGCACCAAGCACAACATCATCGGTGACCGCGTCGACCTGCAGCTGACGGTGCGCTCCGATGACCCGGCTGTGCGCACCAAGCTGCTCGACGGCATCGACCGCGTGGCCAAGGGAACGGCCATCGCCTACGGCACGCCCGAAGAACTGCTTCCGATCGTGACGCGCCTCGACCAGCAAACCCCACCGACAAAGAACGATCCCGAAATGGCCAGCTACCTCATGGGCGTGCTCGGCGATCACTTGGGCGAAGACCGTGTCATCGATCCACCGCGCAAGGGCATGGGCGCAGAAGACTTCGCAGAATTCATCGCGCCGGAACTGGGCGTCCGCGGTGTCTATATGGCCGTTGGCGGTACCCCGCCGAAGCAAATGGCGAC
>CALDUL010000050.1 GCA_937923575.1 uncultured Algimonas sp. | reverse complement strand
CCGACATTCAGCGCGCGGTAATTGAAGAACTTGAGCACGGCGATGGTCGCGATGAAATTCATCAACGCATAGAGCAGCGCGATGTCCACGCCGTCCGGCCGGTCGATCACGAAGCAGAAGACACACAAAAACAGCACTGTTTTCGTGCCAAACGAGTTCACGGCCAGCAGCCGGTCATAGAGCGACGGCCCGGCGATCAGGCGGAACAGCATCAACGCCATGGACACGATCAGGAAGAACGCCGCCGCGAGCATGATATAGCCCATGAGCGCGCTCATTGCCCGACCGCCCAGCCGGAGCGCTCGCTCATTTCCGCGAAGTCGTCCGGATCGCTCATCTCGGACAGCAGGGCGTGGACAAGGATGTGGTCATCGCCCAGATCGACGGAGACCGTCCCCGGAGTCAGCGTGATGGAATTGGCGAACATGGTCTTGGACAGATCGGACTTATCGCCCGTCGGAATCTTCACCAGCGTCGGACTGACTTCGAGGTCCGGCGCCATGACGGCACGCACGACCTGCACATTGGCCTTCACGATCTCTTTGAACAGCCAGCCGAAATAGGCGAGCGTTTGCGGGATGGTGAGATAGGGCGCGGTCTCACGGTCCAGAATCCGCATGCGCGCGCTCATGATCAGCACGAGCACAATGGAAATCGCGCCGAGAATCAGCAGGATCGTTTTTTCCAGCCCAAAACCGGACAACACCCACCATGTTGCGGCCAGCGCGAGCATCAGGACTATGGCGAAGCGCATCATTGCGCGCGGCTCTAGCGCGGGCGTGCACGGGGTTAAAGTGGATTGTTGCGGAAATTGTGGAGAGCGCGGCACGCTCCGCTTTCCCGCTCATTCGCGCCAGAAAGGCTTACACGCTGGCATGTGTGCAGTTTCCGGCCGCGCAATGACATCGCGAGCATGCGTCTCTATATTGTGTCTATGGAGAAAGCCCTCCGATCGCTGATTGACTGGTATGACCGTGCCGGTGTCGAGGTTCCCGACCTGCCGCTGGAGCGCTCTGTGCGGCGCGTTCGACCAAAACCCGCAGCTCAGCCAACACCTCCGCCCGCGCGCAAACCGAAAGCGCCCGTGTTCACGGCAAACGACCCCGCGCCGATCGCGGCAGCCTGCAACACGATTGCGGAGCTGAAGGCGGCGCTCGACAGCTATGATGCGGGGGCGCTGTCCGACGGCGCGCGTCAGGCGGTGCTCGCGAGGGGCAATCCGGACGCGCCGCTGATGATCCTCGGCGAAGCGCCGGGCGCGCAGGAGGACCGGGACGGGCTGCCTTTCGTGGGCCGGTCGGGACAGCTGCTCGACCGCATGCTCGCTGCCATCGGTCTGGGCGCGGATGAGAGCTATATCGCCAATGTCTGCTTCTGGCGGCCGCCCAATAACCGCAAGCCGGACCCGGCCGAGCTGGAGCTCTGCCGTCCCTTTGTCGCGCGCCATATCCAGCTGGCGAAGCCGAAGGTCCTGCTGCTGACGGGCGGCGTGTCGATGGAGGTGATGACCGGGGTGAAAGGTATCATGCGCAATCGCGGGCAATGGGCGAGCGTCAATGTCGGCGGGCAGGACATTCCCGCCCTGCCGATCTACCACCCGGCCTTCCTGCTGCGCCAGCCGGAGTTGAAGGCGGAAGCGTGGCAGGACCTGCTGTCCCTGCGTGAAAAACTGGCAGAGTTTGCGGGTTAAAATCCGGCACGGGCTTTGCTAGTCGCTCCCGCATGAAACAGCTTCTCGCCCTCCCCGCCGCCCTCGTCTTGGCCGCCTGTTCGCAAGGTCAGACGACGGCCGAAACGCCCGCCGCCGCTCCTGTCCAGACCGACGCCTTTCTCGAAGGGCTGAAAGCCGATTATCCCGTCACATTGTCAAAGCTCGCGGACGGCGTCTGGGTGCACACGACGAACTACCGCCTGCCCGGCCAGCAGCCGATCGGCGTGAATGGCCTTGTCGTGGTCGACGGCGACGACGTGATTCTGGTGGACGGCGCCTGGGGCGAGCTCGCGACCGTGGCACTGCTGGAGCGCGTCAAGGCCGCGACCGGTAAGCCCGTCACAAAAATGGTCGTCACCCATCACCACGCCGACCGCACGGCGGGCGTGGACGCGGCGGAACGCGCGGGCGTGGAAGTCTTCACCCACCCCACGACGCCGGGCCTCGCCGCGCGCGCGGGATACCCAGCGCCCAACACATCAGTCGCCGCTCTGGCAGAGCCAAAATCGCGTACCCGCGTCGGCAAGGTCGAGATCGCCTACCCCGGAGCGGGACATGCGCCTGACAATCTCGTCGTCTATCTCCCGGAGGAGAAGATTCTCTACGGCGGCTGCCTCGTGCGCGGCGCGGGCGTGACGACGCTGGGCAATACCGAAGACGCCGATCTGGCGCTGTGGGCCGAGAGCCTCGATTGGACGCGCGGGACCTATAAGGACGCGGCGACTGTCGTGCCCGGTCACGGCAAGGGCTCGACGCTGGTGCTGCTCGCGGCGACACGGGCGATGGTTGGCGAGGCTATCGCTGAGAAAGAACCCGGCGAAGACTAGGACCGTCGTCGACATCCTCCAGACGTCGCAGCAGGGCGACATCCCCGCCCGCACGCTCGGTCACGTCGGCCAGCGTATGCTCAGAACTCCACCGCACGCCGTCGAAAAATCCGGGCCGCAGCGGGGCTTGCGCGCCCATCAGCCAAAAGCCGCCATCCTCTGCCGGACCGAAGACAAAGCGCTGTGAACGGAGCGCTGTCAAAGCGGCAGCAATGTCGCTCGCGTCGACCTGCGGGCAATCCGTTCCGATCACGAGCACGGGTCTGCGCGCCTCATTGAACACGGCGTCGAGGCGCGGAGAGAGCGAACCCGCGGGCTGTGGCCGCTGCCCAAAGCCCGCCCACGCCGGCACCGTTCCAATGACACGCGCGGGCGTCACATAGAGCGTCGTGTCCCAGCGCGGATCGGTGACATTGCGCAATACCCGCGCCGTCATCGCGCGGTAATGGCGCAGCGCATGGACCGGGCCGATATCGCGCGCGAGTCGCGTCTTGGCCGTGCCCATGTCGCCGCGCTTCGCAAATATATAGAGCTGAGGTCTCATTGGTAGCGCTCCGCGAGTTCCTGTGGCGACACACCCCGGCGAAAGTCGCGCAGCAGCCGGTAATTGCGAAGTCCGCGCGCCCAATAGCCCTCCGCTTCATATTTGCGGACATCGGTGCGGATATGGCCGTGCAACGGCTGCAATCCCGTCAGACGCTGCGCGATGTCGACATCTTCGAAAAGCGGCCAGTCGGGATAGCCGCCGCATGCCAGATAATCCGCGCGGGACACCAGCAGACCCTGATCCCCATAGGGCAGCGCCCAGCCAAGATTGCGAAAGGCGACCAGCTTTTCCATCAGCCAGGGCTGAAAGCCATTCCCTCCGAAGCGCAGCGGGAAATAGCGCGGTGCCGTAGCCGTCATCGCGCGCGCAACCTCATCGCGCCAGCCGTCTGGCAGGATCGAATCGGCATGGAGGAAGAGAAACCAGTCGTGCTCCGCACCGCGCATCACGGCCAGCTCCGCGCCGAGCTTCAATTGCGATCCGCGCCCGGGCTTGCCCGCCGCAATCACCGCGCCCGCCTCTATCGCCACGCGCAGTGTCGCATCCTCCGACCCGCTATCGCTCACGATCACGCGTTCGCCCGCGACCTGAGCGAGCAGGCGGGAGAGCGGCTCGGCCGCGTTGCATGTGGGAACGATGATCTGGAGCACGAGCGTCTCCGTTTGCCCGCCTAAGACGAACGCGCAACAAAAAAGCCCGGCCGTTTCCGACCGGGCTTTCAATTCTGCGTGAAGCGGAGAGCTTCGTTGGCCAGATTAATTCGTCCGGGCCAGCTCGGCTTCGGTCTGTGCGGCCATTTCGGCTTCCAGCTCTTCGCGTGTCTTCTTCGCGGCTTTCGGGCCGAGATAGATGCGGCAGTATTCGCCGCCTGGGACCAGCTCGTTCGGGAAGGAGCCGTTGCCGGAGCAGCGGATCACGCCGAGGCGCATGCCGTCATAGACTTTGGTGTTGGCTGCGACGCCGCGGACCGAGATGAAGCAGATGTTGCCGTCTGCCAAGTCCATGACCGTGCCACCTTCATATTCGCAGGTAGCCGCATCACGCACGACACCTTCGGTCGATGGCAGTTTCATCAGCTCGGCTTGCTCCTCAGTGGAGAGGTCCTGAGCGGATGCGCCGGTTGCGGCGAACAGTGTGGCTGCGACGACCGCACCCATAATTTTGAATTTCGTCATTGGATCACTCCCAAATTTTCTGCGTCGCCCCCACAAGGCGCACTCGACGGTTGGCGGCCCTTTAACAGACCCTTAATGCGGATTGAAGACCTGCTCTCACATGATTTCACACCACGCAAAGCAAGCTCCGTGCCACGGTTAACCTCTTCCAAGACCGGACACCCGAAAGCATCGGGACCGACCCATGACCATCAGCGCAGCGCCGCTCAGCGAGGTTACTCGAGCATATGCGGCGTGGACGAGGCGGGCCGCGGACCGCTGGCAGGGCCAGTGGTCATCGGCGCCGTAATCCTCGACCCTGACGCCCGGACCGAAAACGGTCTGGACGGCTTGGATGACAGTAAGGCCTTGTCGCGCTCGCGCCGTGAATGCTTGCTGAATAGTCTTCGCGCCTGCGCAAAAATCTCGATTAGCGTGATAGAGCCGGTGGAGATCGACCGTTTGAACATATTGCAGGCGAGCCTGACCGGCATGTCTCGCGCCGCAAGAGAACTGGGCGCGGATTATGCGCTGATCGACGGGAATCGCACGCCGAACCAACTGCACTGCGACGGGGAGGCTGTGGTGCGCGGCGATTCGCTCTCACTGGCGATCGCGGCCGCCTCCATCGTCGCGAAAGTCACGCGCGACCGGCTGATGATCGAAGCGGACGAACGCTATCCGGGCTACGGCTTCGCGCAACACAAGGGCTACCCGACACGTGCGCATATGGAGGCGCTTGATAGGCTCGGACCCTGCCCGATCCACCGACGCAGCTTCGCGCCGGTGCGTAATCGCCTCTCGCTCGGCTAGAATGACCGCTCGACTGGCGCCGTGTCGACGACGAAGCCTTCGACATCGGGATCGACGCGGAATGTCACCATATCTGGCTGGGTAGTATCAGGTGCGAGCGGTGTGCGGCGAATGACGCGGCCCGCGACGGATTTCAGGCGGCGGGAGATCGCGCCGTCATTCTCATAGAGCGGGTTCATCTTCAGATAGCGGCGCAGCGCCGAATTGGTCATCATCGCGGAGTTCTTCATCGCACTCTCGCGGGTCGAGTATTCCGTGGTGACGGAGACGCAGAAGGTCCGGTTGTCGACGCGGTGAGGGCTGTTGAGCGGCCATGTCGCGGCCTGGCCGGGCTGCAGCTCCAGCACGGTGGCGTCGGCTTCGAACTCTGCCGTATAGGGCAGATCATCTTCCAGCAGATTGGTCAGGATCGATTCGTGCGCCGTGTCCGGAATGTACTTCTGCGAGACGGGCCACAGATAGAGATCCTTGCGACCGCGGACGTGCCACAGGATCGTTTCCGTCTTGTCGAAGTGATAGGGCACGCGCGCCACGGGGCTGCTGATCAGAATGCCGCCATTGGCGTTATAAGCGCGGTTGCCGGTCGCTTCGGCCAGATCGCCATACATGCGGTCCAGCACGGCCCTGTAGTCGTCATGGATATTCATCGCGCGGCGGACGTTGATCCAGACCTTGCCCGCTTTCGCCGCGTCGATCAGCGCCTTGGCTGGCACGCCGCGGAAGTCGCCCGTGCGGAATTTGTTCGGATAGACCGGGTGGTCTTCCGAGCCCATAGTGCAGACATCCAGCATATTATGCGGGTGACGCTCCAGTAGATCTTCGAGCGCATCGTCCGAGAACAGACCCGTCTCTTCGAGCTTATGTTCAAACGTCATCACGGCCTTTTGAAAGCTGGCCGTATGCGTATCTGTCCAGTCGTGAAGAATGGAGCTCATCGTATCACCTCGTCTGCGTGGGGCCTCTTGTCGGGCACCCTCGCAGTCTTGTTAGACCGAAAAGTCTTAAAATTCGTTTCGCGTTCGGGACATTTCGGCGCGCTAACCCTCATCATCATCGCCGCCCGCTATCATGTAGAGTGCGAAGACCACCATCAGCGCGCCCGCGATTGCACCGACCAGCGCGAGTATCGGCCCCCATTCGCCCAATAGCGCTTCGGCACCACGCAGCAGCGCTACCACGCTCGCGCCCAGCAGGGCAAAACCGAGAATGATCGGGAACCAGAGACCGTGACCCGGTTCATCATCCGCCGCTTCAGTCACGACCGCGCTGTCGTTGAGCTTCAGCGCCTCTTCGCGTGTCGGCGCGGCAGGCGCACGGCTGTTGCGGATGATATCGTCGGCCTTGACCTCATCAATGATGGCGACAGGCTCGGGCGCGGGTGTGGTGTCGACACGGCGGCGTTCCGGAAAGCTCAGCAATGTCCCGCTTTCGCTCGCTTCCACGGACAGGTCTTCGGCAACGGCGTCGTCGCTCTCGCCAATTGGCTTGATCAGCGATTGCGGCCAGTCGGCGGTGGCATCCGCGACATCATCGCCATCATCCAGCAGTCGCTCCAAGCGG
This sequence comes from uncultured Algimonas sp., assembly GCA_937923575.1. Taxonomy (GTDB): domain Bacteria; phylum Pseudomonadota; class Alphaproteobacteria; order Caulobacterales; family Maricaulaceae; genus Litorimonas. The sequence continues at coordinate 15,158 of CALDUL010000050.1, read as the reverse complement.
TCGCCCAGCGCGTCGGCGGCTTCGGAAATGACGGAGATTTTCGGCTCGGCATCGCGTTCGATCTCCTCGTCGAGGTCGACCATTTCATCCAGTTCGACCGCGACGACTTCATCGTCGGCCGTGTCCTGCACCCTATCGTCGTCAGGCGACAGACTGTCAGCGACGACATCGTCCGCTTCGATGACTTCCGACAGGGTGAGAATGCCGACCGGGCTGTCCTCTCGGCGGCGCATCGGATTGGGTGTCGCGTCATAGGGCGCGCGGGCGAGAACGCCGCTCGCCATGTCTTCGGTGAACACAGGCAGACCGTCCGCCGTGGGCGCAGCCGCTGCCGGATCCTCGACAGGCTCCAGCAATGCGCCCGGCGCGTTGAGCGCACGTTCCGTGCGCAGGAAGAGCGATTTTTCGACCGTGCGGCGGCGCATCAGCGCGTCGACCACATAGGTCTGGCCGTTCACATTGGCCTTGCGCCAGATATCGAAGCCATTGGCTGCGTCCAGCACACGCCCATTGTTCAACGCGCGCAGCGTGTCGGAGCCCCGAAATGCCTTCGGTCCGATATTGTAGGCCAGCGAGCACAGCGCATCGAATTGCGACTGCGTCAGCGGCGCGTGCACTTCCTCATTGATCAGCTCCTCATAGGCTTCAAGCTCGCGCGCGAGCACCTCTGACGCCTCCTCTCGGCTCATGGAGCGCGGCTGATCCGTCACCAACCGGTGGCCATAGCCCACCACCCGCGCGCCCGTGACCAGCTCGCGGTCGACGGGGCGATAGCCCTCAAAGGCTTTGATCAGGCGAAGACCCGTGTCGGATAGGCGCAAAGTGGTGCTCATGCGCGGGTGTGCTGCAAGTGTTGTGCCGTTTTTGCAGCTCGATCGAGCGGCGCGAGTGCACGATTCTGTCCTAGAGAAGAACCGCCGCCGCGAGCCCGAGGAACGCGGCGAATCCCACCACATCCGTCACCGTGGTTACAAATACGCTGCTGCTCACGGCCGGATCGGCGCCCGCGCGCTTTAGCCCGAGCGGGATAAGGATGCCCGCAAGCCCGGCGGCGACGTGGTTGATGATCATGGCGACAAACGCGACGCCTGCCAGCTGTACATCCCTGAACCAGACAAAGGCGATGAGCGCGAGCGCGACTGCGAAAATCAGGCCGATGATCGCGGCGGAGATCCCCTCGCGCCGGATCGCCCGCAGTGCGGTCGCTTTCGTCAGGTCGCGTTCCGACAGACCGCGCACGGCCACGGTCAACGCTTGCGTGCCCGCATTGCCGCCCATGCTGGCGACGATCGGCATGAGCACGGCCAGCGCGACGAGCTGCTCTATCGCGTAGTCGAACCGCGCGATGACCACGGACGCCAGGATCGCCGTGCCGAGATTGATCAGCAGCCAGGGCGCGCGAGACCGGACGGTCTCCACGGCCGTATCCGCCACGCCAGCCGCGCTGACGCCCGCGAGACCGAGGATGTCTTCCTTGTTCTCGTCCTGGATGATGTCGATGATGTCGTCGACCGTCATCATGCCGACGATGCGGCCTGCGGTGTTGACCACAGGCGCCGAGATCAGGTGATATTTCTCGAACAGATAGGCCGCCTCCTCCTGATCCTGGCTCTCGTCGATGGTGACGAGTTTCAGCTCCATCAGGCTCGCAAGCGTGGCCTGCCGCGGGCTGCGCATCAGCTTTGACAGGGTGACATAACCAATCGGCCGCAACATCGGATCGACGATGTAGATATTGTGAAAGACGTCCGGCAGCTCACCGCCCGCGCAGCGCATATGGTCGATGGTATCGCCCACGGTCCAGAATTCCGGCGCGGAGACGAAGGCACGCTGCATGAGCCGGCCGATGGTCTCGTCGTCAAAGGCGAGCGAGGCTTCGACATCGGCGCGGTCGCCCGCATCCATCGCGCCCAGCACTTCGATGCGCTGCGCGTCGTCCATCTCCTCGATGATCTGGGTGACATCATCATTGTCGAGATCAGTCAGCGCATCGGCGATGACGTCCGGCTCCAGCAGCGGGAGCACATCCTCGACGATATCGTCTTCGAGCTCGACCAGCAGCTCGCCCGTGATGGCTTCGGGCGCACGCTCGATCAGCGCCTCGCGCTGGGCGTCGGTCAGCTCCTCGAAATAGTCGGAAAAATCGGCCGGGTGGAGCGCGTCGAGCCGGACCTGGACTTCGGCATCATCGGTCAGGTCGAGCGCCGAGAGGATCGGGTTTTCGATCTCCAACGCCATATCGGCATTGCGTTCGATCAGGTCGGGCGTATCGGTCATGCTCGGCTCCTGATCAGCTGGACAAGTGGCCGCGCTTTGGCGCTTTCACGCGGCAGTTTCCAGCCCTAAAGTATTGCGCGTGAGCGAACATCTCCCCCTCATAATGACCGTGGTCTCCGGCGCAGTCCTGCTCGCCGCGCTCGGCGTGATCTGGAACATCGACGCGCGCACGGGGCGGTTACCCAATATCATCACGATTCCGCTCATGGTCGCCGGGCTCGTCTGGTCCTTCGATCTGGCGCCAGACTGGTATCATCACCTGCTGGGAGCCGCGCTGGGCTACGGGGTGTTCTGGGCGGTGGAAGTCATCTACCGCGTGATGCGAAAGCGCGACGGGCTCGGTCGCGGCGATGCGAAATTGCTCGCGGCGGGCGGCGCGTGGTGCGGCGTGTTTGCGCTGCCGGTGATCATCTTTCTGGCGAGCGCGAATGCGCTGGTCATTCAGCTCGCAAAAGGGGCAAACGGCGATACCCGCTTTGCCTTCGGGCCATATCTCTGCCTCGCGATTGGCGGGGTCTGGCTGATACAGCAGCTGATCTAGAGCGGCCGTTCGACGGGACCGCAGCTTTCCACCGCGACCATGGGGACTGTCCGCGAGAAACCGTCCGCCTGTTCATATTTCATCCGCGCTTGGGCGTAGCGTCGGCCCTCGTCGAGATCTTCGCCGGGGCCAAGCCTTAGTGTCACGGGGCCGTAGCGCTCATCCGGGGACGGAATGTCGGCGGAGGCCGGAAGCGCAATGATTTCGCTGTCGACAAAGGCGAACCCTTCCGCCTCTGTTGCGAAGAAAACGAAACGCGGCGGACCGGACACATCCCAGCCGAATAGCCCGCATTCGCCGGGCTCCAGCGTTTGCGGCGGGAGGCTATTGCCGTCCGCGAAGGGGGATGACGGGGCTGTAGCGTCGGGCGCACTCGCACAGGCGGCGAGTAGGAGAGCGGAGACGAGACAAGCAAAACGCATGGACGCGCCTTACTGCCAGCGCCCCTGCTCCGACAAGGTGAACTCGCTCGCCCCGCTGCGCGCAAATCCGAACAGCACCAGCGCATTGCCCGCGGCGGGATCGGCCGTGCTTACCGTCGTGTCGGTCTGGTAGAGGCCGTCCATTCCGGTGGTTGTCACCGAAGCCACGGTCGTGCCGTTGCCTTCTCCCGAGAGCTGCACCCGCAGCCGTCCGTCGATACAATCGACCGGCCCGCTCAGCATCGGCCCCTTCCACGAAAACCGCGCAGCATTGACCGCCAGCACATCGGTCGATGCCGTCCCTTGCGCGCTGTCGCAGCCCGCGCTGGAGAATTTGGCATTGTCGATGCGCAGGCTGAATTGCCCGGCGAGACCGGCAAGCCGCGCGTCCGTTGTCGGCAGACGGTCGATAGGCATGGCCAGCGCAAGATCGCTGATGGAGCGCGGGCTGAGACTTCCTTGGAATGTCACGTCGCCCGACCGGGTCGCAAGGCGCACTCCGGTCAGCCCGCCATTGACGGATAGCTGCCCCAGCAACGGCACACCGCGCGCCTGCCCATTCCACCAGGTCCCGCTATAACGCGCGCCGATATCCGGCAGGGGTGCTGCGACCCAGGCGAGCGGCAGTCCCGCCACCAACCCAACGCCTGCACCCAGCAGGCCGAGAAGAACGCCCGTGCGTTTGCGCATGTCGGCTAGGGCGTGTCGATGATGGGGTCGATCAACAGCGTGTCGATCTTGGATGACGCGCGCCCGCTTTGCAGCACGTCCACGGCGCGCATGCGGTTCAGCCGGTCGCGTGTCAGCGGCCGCGCGTCCTCAGCATTGCGAATGATGGTCGGGCGCAGGAAGACCATGAGGTTCGTCTTGGTCCGAGACTTTCCGCGCGACTTAAACGCATTGCCGATGACGGGGATGTCACCCAGCACGGGGACTTTCTCGACATTGACCTGCTCGTCGTCCTGCAGCAGCCCACCCAGCACGATGACTTCGCCGTCATTGGCCAGCACGGTCGTGCCGATCTGGCGCTTGTTGGTCACGAAGTCGCCGGCCGTTGCCGTCAGCACGCCCGCAATGGAGGACACCTCCTGCACGATCTCCAGCCGGATCACATCGCCCTCCGAGATCTGCGGCAGCACGTCCAGCTGGATACCGACTTCCTTGCGATCGAATGTGCGGAAAGGATTGAGGTTGTTGCCGCCGAGGCTCTCGCCCGTCGCGATCGGGATTTCCTGACCGACGAGGAATGTCGCCGGAACGTTGTCGAGCGTGGTCACGAACGGCGTCGACAGCACATTGCTGTCCTGATCGGTTTCCACCGCGTTCAGCACGGCTCCGAACAGCGCATCGCCGGAACGGCCACCGATCCCGATCGTGCCGCCGCCCAGCCCGACAAGGCTGTTCAAGGCGGCTGCCTGCGCTTCGGCGCTGACTTCGCCATTGTCGAGCCCGACCAGTCCGCCGGCCAGCGCCAGCAGGTTCGGCGCGCTGCGCGAATAGTTCGTCGAGACGAGCGGCAGGGTCGACCCCTCCACCCCGCCCAGCGCGAATTGCACGCCGAGTTCCTTGGCGGCGGTGTCGGAGATTTCCACGATCAGCGCTTCGACCAGCACTTGCGGGCGGCGCACGTCGAGACGGCGGATCAGGCCAACCAGCTCGCTCTGCACATCGCCCGTCGCGCTGATGACCAGCGAATTGGAGCCGGGCTCATAGGCCACGGTCGGATTGGGTTGGCCTTCGATGGCATAGGACGGCAGCAGGCCGGTCATCAGCTCGATCAGATCGGCTCCGTCCGCGAAGCGCAGTGGCACGACGGCGATGGCGCCGCGCGGCGCGGGACTGCCGACATCCATCTGCGACAGCGTACGGCGCAGCTCGGCGAGACGGCTCGGCGTGCCTTCCAAAATCAGGCTGTTGGTCGCCGGGATCGGCACGGCGCGGAAATCGGCATTCTGCCCGCCCAGCGCGGTCAGCGCTTCCTGCGCGTCGATCACGGATAATTGGGTGAGCTGCACGGTCTCCGTCCGGCGTCCGTCATCCTCCATGGCGGCGAGGATCGCGCGGGCTTTCGCAATGTTCTCCGGGAAGTCCGTGACCACGACGACGGAGCCGTTGGGCGAGGCCGCGACCTGCCCCTGGCTGTGCATGACGGGCTTGATCAACCGCGCGGCCTCGGCCGCCTTGTTGGTCTCGCTGATCAGCACGGCCGTACCCATTTGTCCGGTCACGCCATTGCGCTCGATCAGCGGCGCATCCTGAGCGGAGCCTTGGAGCAGTGTCACGCGGTAGCCGTCCGGAATGCGCACCAGCGTGTAGCCGTGCACGCGCAGCACTTCCTTGAAGACTTCGAAGACCTCGCGCGAGGACAGCGTTTGTTCGGAGCTGATCGTGACCTTGCCCTGCACGCGCGGGTCCACGAGAATCGTGCGGCCCGTGACAACAGCGACATCGTCGATGAAGTCGCGAATGTCCGCTTCCTGCAGGCTGATGACGTGGGTGTTTTGCGCCAGCGCGTTCGTGGCGGGCAGGAGGCAGAGCGCGGCGCCGAGCATGAGTGATCTCAGGAACATGGTCTTATCCTATGGTGATCGACATGGGCGCGCCGTCGCGGATGAACTGGACGACCACTGGGCGTCCTGGTTGCAAGGCGCGGCTCAGAGCAACGGGGTCCGGGAAACCTGCTGTGAGTGATTGGCCTGCGATTGACGTGAAAACATCATCGTCTTTGAACCCGTAGTCCATGAGGCTGACGCCGGGACTGCGCGCCTTCAGCCTAACACCCTGGCGCTTCATGTCGGTCCCAAGGTAGGGGATGATCTCGAACTTCTTAATCAGATCTGCCGGACTGACACTCTTGAGCGTCGAAAGCTTTCCCGACCCTTGCGACGGCGCTGCATTCGCATCGTCGCGACGGGCATTTTTTGCATCCTCGCTCGTCAGCTTCTGCGCCTGCCCGTTCACGTCGAGCACGATGTGGTCGACCCGGACTTCGCGCAAGTAGACACCGTTCATGATCTCGTCGCCGACATAGTAATTGTCGGCCTGTCCGTCCGGCGTCTGGATGAAGGCCGAGCCGTTCGGCCCCGCACGCAGTCCCGTCAGCGTCAGATTGAGTGTGGTTTCGGGCGCGTCGTCCGTGCTCGGCGCCTCCGTCACGGTCGAGGCTTCGACCCCGTCTACCGCGTCTCCGGCCGCGAAGGGATTATAGGAGAAATCATAGCTCTTCGGCGCGTCAGCAGCCGCTTGCGCGGGCGCGGCCAGCTCGATCGGCTCAAAGCGCGACTCCGGGGACACGACAGCCAGCAACAGCCGCACAGCCAGATAGCCCGCCAGCGCCAGCAGGACGAGCAGCACGAAGTGACGCACTGCGGGAAGCAGTCCGGATTCGGTCGGGCGGGCTGTCTGCACACCGCTTACCATTCAGAGCTCATCATGGTTAATTCCCCTTAACGCTTGGCTCGCCTTAGAAGCGAATTGTTATCGCTTTATGACGGGCGCGCGAATTTTGCGAGTGATGACAACAGGCGCGGCCCAATGCTAGGGCGCGCGCAGGTAAGAGGAGCTCCCATGGACGGCAATATCATCGACGGCAAAGCGGTCGCGGCTCGCTTACGAAAACGGGTCGCCCACGCCGTCTCAGCGCTACCCATACAGCCCAGCCTCGCCGTGGTGCTGGTCGGCGACGACCCGGCCAGTCAGGTCTATGTCCGTTCCAAGATCAAGTTCACCAAGCAGTGCGGTATGCGCAGCCTCGAACATCGCTTGCCGGCAACAGTGTCCCAGGACGATGTCGAGGAGACAGTCCGCACGCTCAACTCTGACCCCGAAGTCGACGGCATTCTCGTGCAACTCCCCCTGCCCGGCCATCTGGATAGCGACGCGGTCATCGCGCTGATAGACCCTGACAAGGATGTCGACGGGCTGACGGAAACCAGCGCCGGACGGCTGTTGCTCGGCCAGCCCGGTCTTCGCCCCTGCACACCGACGGGCTGCGTAATCCTGGCGAAAGACGTGCTGGGCGACCTGTCCGGTAAGCATTGCGTCGTGATTGGGCGGTCAATCCTCGTCGGCAAACCAGCAGCGCTGCTGTTCCTGGAGCAGAATTGCACCGTATCGCTCGCCCATTCACGGACCGAGAATATCGAGGCGCTCTGTCGCTCCGCCGATATTCTGGTTCCTGCCGTCGGACGTCCGAACATGGTCAAGGCCGATTGGGTCAAGGCGGGCGCGACGGTGATCGATGTCGGTATCAACCGGGTTGATGACAGCTCGCGCAAGTCGGGCACACGGCTGGTTGGCGATGTGGATTATGACGACACGGCAGCCGTGGCTGGCGCGATAACGCCCGTACCGGGTGGCGTCGGGCCGATGACGATAGCCTGCCTGTTACGCAACACCGTACTGGCAGCCTGCGCGCGGCGCGGCCTGCGCGCGCCAGAGGAGCTCGACATATGAGAGCACTCACTCTCGCTGCCCTCCTGCTCGCCGCCTGCAGCAATGCTCCGGCCGAGCCCGAAGCGCGCGCGATCTACGTCAACCAGCTCGGCTTCGCGCCCGCATCGAACAAGATTGCCAAAGCCCATAGCGAGCGCCACGAGCCGCAACGCTGGATCGTGCACAGCGCTGCGGGCGAGATCGTCATGGAAGGCCGGACCATCCCGCTCGGCTTTTCCGAACGCGCGGGCCAGAGCCTGCACAGGATCGAGTTCGGCGCGCTATCTGAGCCCGGAAGCTACACGCTGTCCATCGGCGAAACCGTCAGCCCCGACTTCGAGATCGCGACCGGACTCTACGGTCCGCTCGCCAATGATGCGCTCGCTTACTTTTACCACAACCGCGCGGGCGAGCCGGTGCTGGCCGAGCATGTCGGCGAAGCTCTCGCCCGCCCGGCGGGTCATACGAACGAGGTCGTCACCTGCTTCAAGGGAACGGACAATTGGGGCACGGAATGGCCCGGTTGCGATTATGAGCTGGACGTCACGGGCGGGTGGTACGATGCGGGCGACCACGGCAAATATGTCGTCAATGCCGGGATCAGCACCTGGACGCTGATGGACGCGCATGAGCAATTCGGGGACAGTCTGCGCACGCCCGACGGCCTCAGCGCGCTGGACGAGGCGCGCAAGAATATCGAGTGGATGCTGTCCATGCAGGTTCCTGCAGGTCAGAGCGCTTGGGTCGCCCAAGGACAGCAGGAGGAAGGCAAACCGCTAAAGCTGACCCGGATCGAGGACGCAGGCGGCCTTGTCCACCACAAAGTCCATGACGAGAGCTGGCAGGGCGACGGCGTCATGCCGCATGAGAATGACAAGACGCGCTATCTCTATCCGCCGAGCACGGGGGCGACGGCCAATCTCGGTGCGGTGGCGGCGCGCTGCGCCCGCATGTGGGAAGGCATCGACGAGGCGTTCGCCGAGCGGTGCAAGATCGCGGCCGTGGCGGTGACGGCGAAGATCTTCACGGTCCTCGACACGAGCACGGCTCTAGACGATCCGGTGATGAAGGATGTCGGCCCGAGCATACGCGCCATGATGGAAGGCACCAAAGACAAAACCATCCTCGCCTATAACAACTTCGACGGTGGTGGCCCATACGGCGACAGCGACAGCTACGACACGTGGAACTGGATGGCTGCCGAATACCGCCGTATGCTGATCGGTGAACAGGTGATCGCCATGAGCGCGAGCGGCGATTTCGACACAGTCGACCTGCCGGTGCCGAATTTCAACCAATCCGACGCCCTGCGGGCAATCACCCTGTCTCAGAGGCTCAGCGATGAAGACGCCCGGAAGAGCCCGGAGGCCAAGTCCATCATCGCACTCGCGGACCGCCATCTGGAGCAGACAGCCACGGAGCCTACGCACGTCCCTTACAGCTCCGATGAATACGAGTGGGGCAGCAATGGCCATCTTGCCAACCTCGGCATGGTCCTTGGCCACGCCTACCTCCTAACCGGCGAGCGGAAATATCGCGACGGCGTGTTGGACCTGATGGACTATCTGCTCGGCCGCAATCCGATGGGGATCAGCTACATCACGGGCTATGGCGACGCGCCGTTCGAGAACCCGCATCATCGTCACTGGGCGCATAGCGTGCGCGACGGCGCGCCGAAGCCGCCGCCCGGTGTGCTGTCCGGCGGGCCGAACAACACCAACATGTCCGACCCCGTGGCCAAGGAAATGGTCGGCAGCTGCGCCGCGCAGACCTGCTACGCGGATGACTACGGCGCGTGGACGTTGAACGAGGTCACGATCAACTGGAACGCCCCGCTGGTCTGGATGGCGGCGTTTCTGGCGGAGACGGAAGGCGCGGATTAGCGCGTGTAGAAGCTACCCGTTCGCGTGGCCATCAGTGCGTCCAGCGGGATGTCTTCCTGCTTGAGGAAACCGCTCGCTGGCAGCGTGCCTTCGCGAACCATTTCGATGACGGCAACGACGGAGCCGGCGGTTGTCCATGCGATGGCAGTGCGGCTTTTGCCCGCAATATCGAGCGGCTTGTAGCCTTCCACGAATTCCTTTCGCGTCAGCTTGCCGTCGATCATGCCCTCGGCTGCGACATGGACATAGACCACGTCCTGATCGACGGGCGGTTTGGCGTTGACGAGGATCTTGCCCGCCAGATCGCGGTCTTCGCGCATTAGCAGCTCGTGGAAGAAGAAGTTCATCAGGTCGAAGTGACCCGGATAGCGCATGGTCTTGTAGTCCATATTCGCGACTTGTCCGAGATAGGTCTCGCACATCGTGCCAAGCCCGCCCGAAGTCGTGAAGGCTTCCAGCTCCAGCCCGTCGATGAAGATCTTTTCGCGCCATTCCATGGCCGAGACCATCTTGCGCTCGCCGTCCTCGATGACTTCGCAATCGTTCAGATACTCGTTGACCACGCCTTCGGGCGACCAGTTGAAAGCATAGCCCATCAGCCCGGTCGGGTTTTGCGGCAGCGCTCCGACCCGCATGCGGCACGAGCGGCAATCGTCGAATTGCGCAATCAGATGCGCGCCGACGATCCCGACAAAGCCGGGGGCCAGGCCGCATTGCGGTGCCATCAGGCCTTTCGCGGTCTTGGCTAATTCGCGGATGTGCTCGGTCGTCGGCACGTCTTCGGTCAGGTCGAAATAGTGGATGCCCGCTGCGTGTGCTGCGTCCGCCACGCCGATGTTCAGGTGATAGGGCAGGCAGGACAGCACGGCATCGACACGCCCGAACAGCTCCCCCAGCGCACGCGCGTCGGTGACGTCGGTGCGCTCGACCGCATGCGGATGAGCGTCCGCATTCGCCGCAAAATCGACGCCTGTGACGGTAAACCCGCTATCATGGAGGAGCTGCGCGGCGAGCGTGCCGACTTTGCCGAGGCCGAGGACTGCAATAGTTTTCATGGTCGCTGTCTAGGCGCGGTGCTGGGGGCATGAAAGTGCTGGTTTAGGGGGCTGGCGGGACGGTATTGCCCGCAATCCACCGATTTTCCCGCTCCGGACTTGATCCGGTTTACAGGAGATTGGCGCGCAACGCTTAGTCGTTCAGCGCACCCATGTAGAGATCCAGCAGCGCTTCCTGTTCGGCGCGCTCATTCTCGTCCTGTTTGCGCAGGGAGATCAGCTTGCGCATCACCTTGGTGTCGAAGCCGAAGGACTTCATCTCGGAGTAGACTTCGCGGATGTCAGTCGCGAGTTCGGCCTTTTCGGCCTCCAACCGTTCGACGCGTGCAATGAACTGGCGCAGCTTTTCGCGGGTGGCGTCGCCCATGCTGTCGACGCGGTCCTGTTCGCTCATCATGGCGATGTCTCCTGTGGTGATTGAGCCGTCTTGTAACGCGGCGGCCTTCCCCGGCTTGTGCGCAGAGCAAGAATTATGTGGATGAGCGCGCTATTTTGCAGCCGACCTCCGCGCTCGCCCGTATGAAGGACACGCAAACGAAAGCTCTCCTATGTTCATCGTCTTCCTCCTCCTCGCCGCCGCCATGATGCTCTATGTCGTGGTCACCCTCGTCTCGGGCGGCATGTCCATGGCCAAGACGGGCGACGGCGCGCGTGAGAAGTCCAACAGCTGGATGTGGAAGCGGGTCGGCGCACAAGCGGCTGCGCTGCTCTTCCTCTATCTCGCGTTCAAATCGCGCGGCGGCTAGAACGCCCCTCATGGTCAAGCTCAACAAGATCTACACGCGCACGGGCGATGACGGTTCAACCGGGCTGGTCGACGGTACGCGGCTAACCAAGGACAGCGCGCGGGTGGCCGCTTACGGCGATGTCGACGAAGCCAACGCCGCGCTCGGGCTCGTCCGTCTGTCGCTCACCAATCAGCGGATCGACGCCATGCTCGCGCGGATCCAGAACGAACTTTTCGATCTCGGTGCCGATCTCGCCACACCGCTGCCTGTCGGCGATGCGGCGGATAGCGAATATGCGCTGCGCATGATCGGCTCGCAGACTGAGCGGTTGGAAGCGGAGATCGACGAATTGAATACCGATATGGAAGCGCTGACCAGCTTTGTGCTGCCCGGTGGCTCCCCGCCGTCCGCCTATCTGCATCTAGCGCGGACAGTCACCCGCCGGGCAGAACGGACCATGGTCAGCCTCGCCGCGCAAGAGCCGGTCAATCCGCACGCGCTGTCCTACATCAACCGGTTGTCCGACTTCCTCTTCGTCGCCGGCCGCTGGTGCAATGCACAAGGCGCGGGCGACGTCATGTGGGTCCCGGGCGAGACACGCTAGGCTACTGTCCCGTCGCCAAATAATTCCGCACCCGCCCCGCGATCTCCGTCGGCGTGCTGCGATTGGGAAAGAATGCGACATATTTGCCGTCGCGTCCCGTCATGAAGACGAGGTCCTGATGGTCGACCGTATAGTCCATCTCAGAATCGTCCATCGGGGCCTTTTGCGCATAGACCTTCCAAGCTTTCTTCGCCTGCTCGACTTGCTCCACCGTGCCCGTGAAACCGCGCAGTCCCGTTGGGAAACCGTTATTTGTGACATATTGTGCCAGCTGTTCCGGCGTGTCGCGTTCGGGGTCGACCGAGACCATGATGAACTGCACATCGTCAGCCGCGTCGCCCATCGCCTCTTGCGCCACGCCCAGCTTTTGCAGCGCGGTCGGGCAGACATCGGGGCAATAGGTAAAACCGAAATAGACGAGACTCGGTTTACCTAACAGTGCAGCCTCGGTCACCGTCGCGCCTGTCTCGTCCACCAGTGTGAACGGTCCGCCAAGATCGGCTGTGCCGACACTCACCGTGGAGCCGGATCGGGCCACGTCGGTCTTTGTCTGCGCGGGTCCGCAGGCGCTCAGGGCGAGCAGGGCGGCGGCGGACATTAGAAGGGCAAGGCGCATATTAAGTCTCATTCGGTCCCATGGCGGGTGGCTGTGCTGCGTATATAGGAGAGCTATGACCGATATGAAGCACGACAGCCGCATTAGATGAACTCACCTTTCCCATCGCCCATCGACGCCCCGCATCTGGGCGAGCAGATCATGCGCGCCCCGCGTATGACGGGCGCGCTGCGCCGTTACACCCTCGTGCTGCTTCGATGGGCGGCTGTTTCAGGGCAGATCGTGACGCTTCTGATCGTCTCACAGGGTCTGCGCTTCGACGTGTCCGTCTGGCCGAGCCTGGCGGCTATTGCTGCCGCCATCATCGTCAATATCGCCGTCTCGGCGCTTCTGCCCTTGGATCGGCGCGTCACCGACCGAGAGGCCATGCTGCATCTGGGCTTCGATATATTGCAGCTCGCCGCCCTTCTCTATTTCAACGGCGGGATCGAGAATCCATTTTCAATCCTGTTCCTCGCCGCCGTCGTGACCAGCGCGACGACGCTGTCCAAGCGCGTGCTGGCCACGGTCGCCGGACTCGCACTTAGCTCTGCCGTGCTGCTGTTGTTCTATCACGAGCCACTGCCCTGGATGCCCGGCGTGCCGTTCAACCTGCCGCCCGTCTACGACATTGGTCTACTGTGTGCGATCGTCGTCGGGACCGGGTTCACCACGCTCTACGCTTGGCGCGCGACGTCCGAGTCCCGCCGCATGGGCGCAGCCCTGTCAGCAACAGAGCAGCGCCTGGCGCAGGAACAGAAGCTGTCAGCGCTTGGCAGCCTCGCCGCAGCGGCCGCGCATGAGCTTGGGACACCGCTCTCCACCATCACCGTCGTCGCCAAGGAGATGACGCGCGAGTTGCAAGACCCGACTCAGCGCGAGGACGCGGAGCTCGTGCTGTCCCAAGCGCAGCGCTGCCGCTCGATCCTCGAACAGCTCGCCCTGCGGGGCGACACACCGGACCTCATCCACGGAGCGCTCTCGCTTGAGGACCTGCTGGAGGAAGCGGCCGAGCCCTATATCACCCGCGGCAAGGACATTGTCGTGGAGAGTCGCCAGAACGGGTCGGGCCTGCCAATCTCTATTCGCCGCCGTCCAGAGCTTCTCTACGCCCTTAAGAATTTCACCGAAAATGCCGTCGACTTCGCATCCGAGACCGTGCAGCTGACAGCCAGCACGACGGCAGACGATATCCAGATCACCATTGACGACGACGGCCCCGGCTTCGAGCCACTGATCCGCGCGCGGCTAGGCCAGCCCTATGTCACCAGTCGGGCTCGGTCCGGCAGTGCCGGCGGTCTCGGCCTCGGTGTGTTCATCGCTTCGACCCTCGTGACGCGCACGGGCGGCACAGTCGCTTTCGAGCGCTCTCCGCTGGGCGGCGCGCGTGTTCGGGCGAATTGGCCCGCGTCTCTCCTGCGCGCTTAAATCAGGACAAAGACGAACCGTGACCTGCGATTATTCGCGCCTGCAACCAAGCCGCGCAGAGGTCTCGCCCGTATATTTCACAAGGAATGACGGAGACGACCATGACTGCCTATGCCCTGCCAGCGGATGCCACGCTGATGATCCTTGATGACGACGCACCGTTCCGCACGCGGTTGGGCCGCGCGATGGAGCAGCGCGGCTTTACCGTGCAGACCGTCGAAACCGTGTTCGAGGCCAAGAAGTCCGTGCGCGACAATCCGCCGGCCTTCGCCGTACTCGACATGCGACTGGAGGACGGTAATGGGCTCGACGTCATCGATCAGCTCCATGAGGCACGTCCAGACTGCAAGATGGTCATGCTGACCGGCTACGGCAATCTGGCGACCGCCGTCTCCGCCGTGAAGCGCGGTGCGGTCGACTATCTCGCCAAGCCCGCTGATGCCGACGATGTCTGCAAGGCACTGCTGGCCGAGCGCGGCGAAGCGCCGGAGCCGCCGGAAAATCCGATGAGCGCCGACCGGGTCCGATGGGAGCATATCCAGCGCGTGTATGAGCTCTGCGGCAAGAATGTCTCCGAGACCGCCCGCCGCCTCAACATGCACCGCCGCACGCTGCAACGTATTCTCGCCAAGCGCGCCCCGCGATAGCAGACCCAGACAGCGTCGGATGCTTTAGGCAGTCCGTAAACATGCCCCCGCCGCTCCGTCAGAGCGGTGGGGGTTTTAGTATGGCCGCCTAGTTTGGCGGGCAGCAATTTCGATACGACATCTACCGTAGCGTTCGACGTCGCGACGTCGGCCAGCTCGACCAGACCCGTCATCCGCCAGACAGCTATCCGTAAGAAATGCGCGCACTTTCGCCCGCGCTATCATTCCGCTAGCGCCCAGCCATGGCCATCGCCACACATAGCCCCGCGCGCCTGACGCATATCCAAGCCCTGCGCGGCCTCGCCGCCATGCTCGTCCTGGCCTCGCATCTGCTCACCATCGAAGCCCGCACGAGTGCCATCCCGATCCTGCCCGACTCGCTGGCCTTCGGCATGCTCGGCGTCGATCTGTTCTTCGTCATCTCCGGCTTCATCATGGTCTTCATCACGCGCATGCGGAGCGAGGCGACAGGCCCGCTGCCGGAGCGCGCCCGCGCCGCGCCGCGCTTTCTCCTGCGCCGCGCGATGAGGATCTATCCGCTCTA
>CALDUL010000049.1 GCA_937923575.1 uncultured Algimonas sp. | reverse complement strand
GTAGGGGGAGAGGGACTTGAACCCCCAACCAATCCGTTATGAGCGGACGGCTCTAACCAATTGAGCTATCCCCCCGTTTCCACAGTCGTGGGCGCTTATCCGCGCGGGCCGCTCAGGCGAGCAGGCGTCTAACGCATGCGGACCACCCGTCCAAGAGGGAAGCGCGGGTCTTTTCGCTCATGTCGGGGGTGAAGCTGCGCTCGGGCGTGCGCAAGGACACGGCGTCCTCCAAGCTGTCCAGCATGCCGGCGCCGACCATGGCGAGATAGGCGGCGCCGAGAGCCGTGGTCTCCAAATATTGCGGGCGCTCGACAGGCACATCGAGCACATCGGCGAGGTGCTGCGCCATCCAGCTGTTCGCCACCATGCCGCCATCGACGCGCAGGCTATCGACCTCCGCCCCGTCGGCGCGCATGGCGCTGAGCAGATCAAAGGTCTGGTAGACGACGGCTTCGACCGTGGCCCGGATCAGCGCGTCGCGGCCCGTGTCGCGGGTCAGGCCGAAGACCGCGCCGCGTGCGTCCGGCTCCCAATGCGGCGCGCCGAGCCCAGTGAAGGCGGGCACCAGATAGACGCCCTGATTGCTGTCCATGCCGGCGCAGATGGCTTCCGTCTCGGACGCCTGTTCGATCAGCTCCATCTCGTCGCGTAGCCACTGCACGCCCGCGCCCGCGATGAAGATCGAGCCTTCCAGCGCGAAAGTCGGCTGGCCATCGATGCGGTAGGCCACTGTCGAGAGCAGACGGTTGGTCGACGGCAAGCACTCCGGCCCCGTGTTGAGCAGCACGAAGCAGCCCGTGCCATAGGTGGATTTGACGTCGCCGACGCTGAAACAGGCCTGACCGATGGCTGCCGCCTGCTGGTCGCCTGCCACACCGCGGATGGGGATACCGTTGTGAGTGCCGTAATCCGCCACGCAATCGCGCACATCCGGGAGCACGCCATGCGGCACGTTGAAGAGGGCGAGCAGATCCTCGTCCCAGCCTTGCGTGCGGATGTTGAACAGATTGGTGCGCGACGCATTGGTGGCATCCGTCGCATGGACCGCGCCGCCCTCGTTATCGGCAGTCAGCCGCCAGATCAGGAAGCTGTCAACGGTTCCGAAAGCGAGCTCGCCCGCTTCGGCCCGTTCGCGCGCGCCGTCCACATAGTCGAGAATCCAGGCAATCTTCGTGGCCGAGAAATAAGGGTCGTGGCGCAGGCCGGTCTTGGCGTGGAGATCGTCCGTGGAGAGCTTGGCTTCCAGCTCGCGGCACGCGTCTGCCGTGCGGCGGTCTTGCCAGACGATGGCGGGGTAGATGGCCTCTCCGGTCGCGCGGTCCCAGACCAGTGTCGTCTCGCGCTGATTGGTGATGCCGATGGCGCGGGGTGTATGTCCTTCGTTCTCGCACCAATCGCGCGCCTGCTGCAGCGTGCGCTCGACTGTGCCCCAGATGTCCTCCGGATCATGCTCGACCCAGCCGTCGCGCGGATAGCTCTGAGGGAACTCGTCCTGCGCGGAATGAAGCAGCGCGCCGTCCGCGCTCACGACCAGTGTGCGCGAGCTCGTGGTGCCCTGATCGATAGTGAGGATTACGTCTGCCATGAGCGCACCCTAGCGCGGTGAGTGCGGGCTGCAAGTGATGCGACAAAGCGCTGCCGCGCGCGGACGTTGCGCGAGGGCTTAGCCCCGGTTACGATCGATGGATGGACGGGTGGCCAATACCGCTGTGGGGATTTGTGGAGACCTTTGCAGGTCTGACCGCCATTATCATCGCGCGCTATTTCCTCATCGTCGGACCGATCCACTGGGCGCTGTGGAAGCGCGAGCCTCGCACGGCTCGCAGGCTGTCCAAGCGCAATCCGACCCGCGCCACGATCGCCAATGAAATCCGCCTCTCCGTCATCAGTGCCTTCATCTACGCGCTACCCGCGGCCGTGGTGCTGGAGATGTGGAAAGCGGGCGGGACGGCGATCTATGGCGGGATGCCGGACGGGTTGGGCGCGTGGGCTTGGGTGCCGGTGTCCGCGCTGCTCTATCTGTTCGCGCAGGACAGTTGGTTCTATTTCACCCACCGCGTCATGCACCATCCCAAGCTATTCAAGCACACTCATGCGGGGCATCACCGCTCCGTCCAGCCCACGCCCTGGGCGAGCTTCTCGTTTGATCCGATCGAGGCGGTGAGCTCGGCCTGGTTGCTGCCGGTCATGGCGCTGGTGGTGCCGATCCACTGGGCGACGGCGCTGGTGATCCTCATGCTGATGACGATCAATGCCGTGTTCAACCATGCGGGTTGGGAGGTCTACCCAAGCCGCTGGGTCGAGGGCTGGTGGGGTCGCCACGTCATCACGGCGAGCCACCACAATCTGCACCACACGAAATTCACCGGGAACTACGGTCTGTATTTTCGCTTCTGGGACAAGGTGTGCGGAACGGATCGCGGGCTGGTCGGGGTCGATGTGCCCGCGCCCAAACCCGTCAGCCCCGTTTTGGAGGCCGCGGAATAAAGCCGGACGTGCGCTCGACATAGGCCTTGTAGGCCGGGCGTTTCGAGAGCTTGCGCTCCAACAAGTCGCGTCCGGACACCCGCGTCAGAAGTATCGTCATGATGACGGGACCGAAAACTCCGACCCACCCAAACGGCGCAGAACAGGCGGCTATGAATATGCCCCACCAGAGCAGCGCATTGCCGAAATAATTCGGGTGGCGCGTCCACGCCCAGAGCCCGGTGTCGAGCACGGGCTTGGTCTCATAGGGGCCGTCGTAATCCGCGTTCTCTTTCAAAAAGCGCGCGAGCTGCGCATCGCCGATGGCCTCGAACAGGACTCCTGCGAGCCACATGGCTGCGCCGATGATGGCCAGCACGCCGATGCCGACCTGCTTGCCGTAAGCGATCGCGATCCAGACCGGAGCGCTGACCAGCAGGATCAGAATGCCCTGTCCCAGATAAACGGTAAAGAAAGCCCGGATACGCCACGTCATCTCCGGCAGACCGGAGCGTTTGCGCATGGCGATATATCGCCCGTCCTCGCCGTGGCCCAGATTGCGCTTCGCCAGATAGAGCGTCAGCCGCAGTCCCCAGAGGATCGGCATCAGGCCCATGAGCCATTGAAAATCCGTGAGCGGCGCAGCGTTGTTGGCGACGAACAGACAGGTCGCGCCGACGAGGGTGAAGCCGAAACCCCAATAGATATCGATGATCGACGTGTCGCGCATGGCCAGGCTGATCAGCCAGACGATGGCTGCGCCCCCTATGACGACGGCGGCACAATGGGCGAGATAGACGAGAGCAAGCATGGCCTCGCCTTAACACGGAGCAAGGCGAGCGCCAGTCTTTCAAAGATTGGTCTAGGCCGAACCGCCGCTGCCCAGCTGTTCCGGACGTACGCCGATCCGGGAGAGGGCTTCGGCCCATTTGCCGGTCAGGTCGTCACCGAAGACGAGGCTGTCATCGCCCGCACAGACGAGCCAGGCATTGTCGACCAATTCGGCTTCGAGCTGTCCCGCGCCCCAGCCCGCATAGCCGACGGCCAGCACGGCGCGGCTCGGTCCCGTCTCCTCGACCAGGCTCTCGAGCACGTCACGGGTTGAGGTCAGCGCCGTCGTCTCGCCGACCTGCAGTGTCGTCGGGCGTGACCAGTCGGGGGAGTGGAGGACAAAGCCGCGGTCGATATCGACGGGCCCGCCGTCCAGTACGGCGCTATCCGCGACGCGGACCTCTCCGCTGACGCCGACATGCTCCAACAGATCGGAGATTTGCAGGCCGAGTTTCGCGCGGTTCACGACCACGCCCATCGCGCCGGAGCGGTCATGGCTGCAGAGATAGACGACGGATCTTTGGAACCGCGAATCGCCCAAAGACGGCGTGGCGATGAGGTATTGGCCGGCGTAGGACGGGTAGTCGGCGCTGTCGCCCTGCACGTCTGTCGGCCCTTTTTCCATCCGCACGCATATGGTGTGGCTGCCGAGAATTACAAGAATTGCCAATTCGTAATTCGCGTGGCAGGATTATCGAACAACGATAAAACTATTTCGAGAGAAGAGATTGCATATGGCCATCACCCAAGGCGACGCCGTCCCCACCGCCACCTTTACGACCATGGGCGAAAACGGTCCCGCGCCGATGAGCACGGACGACCTGTTCAAGGGCAAGAAGGTCGTTCTGTTCGCCGTGCCAGGCGCCTTCACGCCGACCTGTTCGGCCAAGCATCTGCCGGGCTTTACCGAACATGCCGACGCCATCTTGGCCAAGGGCGTGGATACTATTGCCGCGACCTCGGTCAACGATGTCTTCGTCATGGATGCGTGGGGCAAGCAGTCCGGTGCGGACGGCGTCCACATGCTGGCCGACGGAAATGGGGAGTTCGCCAAAGCCATGGGCCTGACCATGGACGCCTCCGGCTTCGGCATGGGCGAGCGGTCCCAGCGCTACGCCATGGTCGTCAATGACGGTGTGGTCGAACAGCTTTTCGTCGAGGGTCCGGGCGAGTTCAAGGTGAGCTCCGCCGAGCACGTCCTCGACAATCTCTAGAAAAAATTGTCCCGCCGAACATAGTGCCACGGCGGGGCAACTTTCGGGGCGCAACCAACCGACATGAAGGGAGAATTGAGATGTCGAACATAGCCTTTTTGGGAATAGCGCTGGCCGTCGTCGTGCTGGTCCTGATTCTGAAGTCCATCGTCGTGGTCCGCCAGGGCTGGGAATATACGGTCGAGCGGCTGGGCCGCTACACCACCACGCTCAAGCCCGGTTTGACCATTCTCGTGCCGTTCCTCGACAAGATCGGCCACAAGGTGAACATGCGCGAGCGTGTCATCGACGTGCCGAGCCAAGACGTGATCACCAAGGACAACGCCATGGTCACGGCCGACGCGGTCGTCTTTGTGCAGGTCATCGACCCGCGCCAGGCCGCCTATGAGGTCAACAACCTCGACCACGCGATCCAGAACCTCTGCCTGACCAATGTGCGGACCGTCGTGGGCTCGATGGACCTCGACGAGGTGCTGTCCCGCCGCGAGGAAATCAACGCACGGCTGCTGACCGTCATCGACGGCGCGACCGACCCGTGGGGCACGAAAGTCACGCGGATCGAGATCAAGGACTTGAGCCCGCCGCATGACATCACCCAGGCCATGAACAAGCAGATGAAGGCCGAGCGCGAAAAGCGCGCCGACATTCTGACGGCCGAGGGCATGAAGCAGAGCCAGATCCTGAAGGCCGAGGGGGAAAAGCAAGCCGCCGTCCGCCAGGCCGAAGGTCGCCGCGAGAGCGCCTTCCTCGATGCCGAAGCGCGCGAGCGCGAAGCCGAGGCCGAAGCCCGCGCGACCGCCATGGTCAGCCAGGCCATTGCCAAGGGCGACGTCAACGCGATCAATTACTTCATCGCGCAGGACTATGTGAAAGCTTTCGCCAAGCTGGCCGACAGCCCGAACCAGAAGACGCTCATCGTCCCGGCCGAACTCGGCTCGCTCGCGGGCACGGTCGCTGGACTGCAGGAGCTGATCAAAGCGGGTAAATCGTGATGGCGGACTTCTTCACGACCTGGGGCGCCTGGCACTGGTTGGTGCTGGGCGTCGTCCTGCTCGGGATCGAGCTGGCGATCACCTCGACCTATCTGCTGTGGCCCGCGGTCGCGGCGCTCTGCGTCGGCATATTGCTATTCATCGCGCCGATGGGTTGGGAGATGCAGCTGATGCTGTTCTTCGTCATCTCGGTCGCCACCTTGGTGCTCGGCCGGACGCATTTCCAGAAATTCGTCAAGGGCGGGGAAGTCTCTGACGTCAACGATCCGGGCCGCGCCATGATCGGACGCCAAGTCCGCGCCATCGCCGATTTCGATGGCCGCGAGGGCCGTGTCTCCGTCGGCGACACGCAGTGGAAAGCCCGAATGGAAGCGGGCACGGCCGCGGATGGCGATCTGTTGACGATTGTCGGCGTGACCGGCGCAACACTGATCGTCGAACGCTGATCCGACAAGAATCGCGCATCCGCGAAACGCGGATGCGCTCTCATGCGTAGCGTCTCCATGAGCGCTCAATCCCCCTCCATCGTCTGGTTTCGCAAGGACCGCCGCCTGACCGATCATCCTGCCTTGCAAGCGGGGATCGAGCGCGGCGGGCCGCTGGTGCTGCTCTATATCCGGGAAGACGATGCCGGGCGCGAGACCGGCGGCGCGCAGGGCGTGTGGCTGCACCACTCGCTGAACGCGCTCTCCAAGGACATCGAAGCGCGCGGTGGTCGGTTGGTGCTGCGGCGCGGTCTGGCGGCGAAAGTCATCGACGATCTCATCGAAGAGACGGGTGCGGGCGCGGTCTTCTGGAACCGTCGCTACCACAAGGCGGACCGCGACCGCGACGCGGCGATCAAGGACGATCTGACAGAGCGAGGCATTACGGCCGAGAGCTTCAAGGGCAATCTGCTGGTTGAGCCGTGGGAAGTGCAAACCAAATCCGGCACGCCTTACCGCGTCTTCACGCCGTTCTGGCGCGCCGCGAAGGAGGGCCTTAGCGTTGGCGAGCCGATCGACGCGCCGGACAAACTGGACTGCGTGTCGGGCAATGTCGGCTCCGATAATCTCAACGATTGGGACCTGCTGCCCACCAAACCCGATTGGGGCTCCAAGATGATGGAGCACCACACGCCCGGCGAAGCGGGCGCGAAGAAGCGGTTGGAGGACTTCCTCGACGGGTCGATCGAACATTATGCGGAGGGGCGCGACCGTCCGGACAAGGACCTCACCTCCATGCTGTCGCCCCACTTCGCGCATGGCGAAATCAGCCCGCGCTATGTCTGGAATGCGGTGAAGGACAATGAGCCCGGCTCGCGCAAGTTCCTCACAGAAATCGGCTGGCGCGAGTTCTCCTACACGCTGCTGTTCTACAATCCGGATCTGGCGACCGAGAACTTCTCCGACAAATTCGACCATATGAAATGGCGTCACCACAAGGGCGACCTGCACGCCTGGGCCAAGGGCAATACGGGCTATCCTTTCGTGGACGCGGGCATGCGTCAGCTCTGGGCGACGGGGTGGATGCACAACCGCGTGCGCATGGTGGTGGCGAGCTTTCTGATCAAGCACCTGCTGATCGACTGGCGCGACGGCGAAGACTGGTTCTGGGACACGCTGCTGGAAGCGGATCTGGCGTCCAATGCGGCGAGCTGGCAATGGGTGGCGGGCACGGGTGCGGACGCCGCGCCCTATTTCCGCGTGTTCAACCCCTTTGGCCAAGGCGAGAAGTTCGACCCCAAGGGCGACTATGTGAAGCGCTGGGTGCCCGAGCTCGCCAAGCTGCCGAAGAAATACATTCACCAGCCCTGGACCGCGCCGAAATCCGTGCTGGCCGAGGCGGGCGTGGAGCTCGGCAAGACCTATCCCAAGCCAATGGTCGATCACAAAGAGGCGCGGGAGCGCGTGTTGAATGCTTATAAAGTCGCGCGGGAGTCGGCGTGAGTCCCGCTCTCGCTCACATCACGCAAACTTAATTGGAACGAAGCCCCGCCCCATCCCATAGATAAGACATGATACGAACAACACTTCTGACCACCACCGCCGCCCTGTTACTTGCCGCCTGCACCGAGGCTCCGTCGCGCGTGCAGTCTGAGCCTGAGAGCTCCGAGCCCCGCCCCGAGCCAAAAGTCATGGTGGCGTCTGCCGTCTCCGGTCCGCAGGCACCTTACGTCGCCGAAGTCGCCGACGGGCTGCAGACAGCCATCTTCGCGGGTGGGTGCTTCTGGTGCGTGGAAAAGGATTTCGAGAGCGTGCCCGGCGTGATCGAAGTCGTCTCCGGCTATACCGGCGGGCAGCTTGACAATCCCGACTACAAAACGGTCAGCTACACCGAGACAGGCCATTTCGAAGCCGCAGAAGTGCTGTTCGACCCCTCCGAAGTCTCCTACCGCGAGCTGGTCGATTACTATTGGACGACGGTGGATCCCACCGATGACCGCGGGCAGTTCTGCGACAAGGGCAGCTCCTACCGCACGGCTATTTTCGCAACGCCGGAGCAGATGCGGATCGCGCGCGACAGCCTTGCCAAGCTGCGGATGAACAAGCCGTTCGAGGACATGATCGTCACGCCGATCCTGACGGCTGTCACCTTCTACGACGCAGAAGACTACCATCAGGATTACTACAAGAAGAACCCAATCCGCTATAACACCTACCGGACCGCCTGCCGCCGCGATGCACGGCTGAAGAAGCTCTGGGGCAAGCGTGCCAAGGCGATCCCGCAATAGGGACTAACGGTCGGTCCGTTCGCGCGGGCCGAGATAGCCGTCCGCGCGATAGAGCGTGAGGCGGCGCGGCTCGCCTCCACCCAGCGGAATTTCAATCTCGCCAATCCGGGTCAGGGTCTCGAAGTCTTCCGCGAAATAGGGCGCGTAATCGGCATAATAGCTGACCAGCAGCACATCCCGCTCGCCGATCTCGAGCGGCTTTGTCAGCTCGGCGTGGTTGTTCAGCTCCGGCTCGAAGCGCCACATTCTCAGGGCCGCCGTCTCCTCCATGCCGTAATAGAACAGATCGTAGAACAGCAGGCGGTTGTCGACGGCGATAATATCCGTTCCTGCGTCGATGCTCGCGGTGCGCAGGCGGCTCACCGTTTCCGGCCAGCCGCGCAGGCGTTCGACGGTGGAGCTCAGCCCCATCCGGTCCATCGTACCGGGCGACATCATCACCATCGGCCCGGCAATGGCGAAAATCGCATTGATGCCGATTGCCGCCAGCGTCCAGAGCGTGGTGCGGCGCGAGGTGACTGCCCAGCCGGCCAGCACCAGCGGCGCGATCCCGTAACCCGCTGCCGCCCAGTTCGCATTGGCGCGCGAGAGCAGCGCCTGGACCGTGATGATCAGCAGCGGGCTCAGCACGGCAATCACCAGCCAGAGCGGCAGGCCGCGCGAACGCCTGTAGTGCCACATCGCCACGATCAGCAGCGGAAAGGCGAGGGGACCGAACACGCCGAACTGCCCGCCGAGAAACTCCAGAACCTCGCCGGGATTGAGGCTGATCCCCGCGCTCATATTGGCGTTGTCGCCCGTATGTTTGAGCGTGGCGAAGCTGTTGCGCGCATTCCAGATCAGGTTCGGCAGCAGGATCAACCCGGCGATCACCGCACTGCCCAGCCCCTTCCAGCCGAGCAGGGCGGCGCGCGTCTTGGGCTCCAGTAGCACCGCGCCCATGAGTGCGGGCAGCACGAACATCATGGCGTATTTGCTCAACATGCCGCAGCCGATGGCGACGCCCAGGATGACTGCGTCCGCCCAGCTCCGGCTCTCGCGAACGCGCACCCATGCGAAGACGGCCATGGTCACGAAGAGCAGCAGCAACGCATCCGTGCTGATCAGGCTCGCCGACAGGGTCACGCCCGGCATCAGCGCGTAGCTCGCCACCGCGAGCCAACCGGCCTTCGCGCCCCACAGCCGTCGCGCGGTGAGTGCTGTGAAAATCGCAGACCCCGTGTGGAGCAGCGGCGAAGCGAGGCGCACCGCCCATTCGTCATGGCCAAACACCGCCGTCGTTGCCGCGATGACCCAGGCGATGCCCGGCGGCTTGGAGTAGTAGCCAAAGGCCGGTTCGCGCGACCACGCCCAATATTGCGCTTCGTCGCCATGCAGGCCCGTCGGGTTCACGAGCAACATGACGACGCGGAAGACCAGCAGCAGCGCGATCAGCATGACCGTGCGGCGCGTCCAGAAGGCGTCTCGGTTTGGGATAGTGAAACTCACGGCCCCGCCCATACGACGCGTTGGTTGAAATTAAACCTTATTCCTGTGCAAGGGCAGCATATGGCCTTGCTCCAGATAGACAAACGCCCCCATGCGCTGCTGTTCGACAGCGGTGTTGGCGGGCTCTCGGTCAGCGCCGAAGTGCGCAAACGACTGCCGGACATCGCGCAGAGCTACCTCGCGGATGACGCCTTCCGCCCCTATGGCGACAAGTCGGAAGCGCAGCTGCGTGCGCGGCTGCCGGGGCTGCTCGCGCCTGTGGTGGACATGCTGCAGCCCGACCTCGTCGTCATCGCCTGCAACACCGCCTCGACCACGGCGCTGCCCAGTATCCGCGCCGCGCTGGACGTGCCCGTCGTCGGCGTCGTGCCCGCGATCAAACCGGCGGCCGCGCTGTCCCGCACCAAGACCATCGCCGTGCTCGGCACGCCGGGCACGGTCCGCCGCGCCTATGTGGACACGCTCATCGACCGCTTTGCCGATGGCTGTCTCGTCCGGCTCGCGGGCAGTGTCGCGCTCGTCGAAGAGGCGGAAGCGAAGCTGGCGGGGCGGTCTGTGGATCTCGATCGGCTGCGCGCGGAAATCGCGCCGATCTTTGATGGTCGCGATGGCGCGGACGTCGACGCGGTCGTGCTCGCCTGCACTCACTTCCCGCTTCTGCTCGATGAGCTGCGGAGCGTGACGCGCCAAAGCGTGGCCTGGGTGGACAGTGGCGAGGCGATTGCGCGGCGGGTGGAGAGCCTGCTGCCAAAGCAGGGAAGAGGGCGTCCGCCAGCGCGCGCGACGGCGTTCTCTATCAGGGGAGTGGCGGATGCGGCGCGGCGAGAGGCCTTCGCGCGCTGTGGGTTCGAGGCGTTCGTGACGCTTTAATGCAGATAGGTCTTGTAGAGGTAATACAGCCCGCCGAGCAGAATGAACAAGCCGATCGTGAACCAGCCGAAGTTCTCCTTCATCATCTTTTCCGCGCGGTCGCCGAGCAGGCGGATGACGCCCGCGATCAGGAAGAATTGCAGCGAGCGCGACAGCACGCTGGCGATGAGAAAGACCGGGAAGCTGAGCTTTAGCGCGCCCGACAGGATGGTGATCACCTTCTAGGGGAACGGCGTCAGCCCGGCGCCGAACACGGCCAGCGCGCCGTACTCATCCGCCATGCCGCGGAAGTCGTCCATCTTCTCCAGCTTGCCGAGACGCTCCAAGACCGGCTCCGCGATCGCCTCATAGGC
>CALDUL010000048.1 GCA_937923575.1 uncultured Algimonas sp. | reverse complement strand
AGTCGAGCGCCGCCAGCGCGCCCTCCAGCGTGCTCTCATGCTCCGCGAAACCCCGAAAACGGTGGGATATGATCTGATCGAGACGTGCCATGAGGCGCGACTAGCGGAACTGCGAAGAGAAGGGAAATGGTGCCCGAACCTGGATTTGAACCAGGGACACACGGATTTTCAATCCGTTGCTCTACCAACTGAGCTATTCGGGCGTAAGCGTTTGCTCGGCGCGCTCTATAGGGTCGACTATCCGGGCTGTCCACAGCGTTTCTGAGCGCTTTGCAGCCAGTGCATCAGCATCCCATTCGGCCCTGGGAATCGTCGGTCGGTTCCACTTAGTTTGCAATAGGATGGCACGTCCGCGGTCTGCGGTTTTTCTTTGCACCTGCGAACCATTCGCAGTAAGAGCGCGCCATGACAACAATGCCTCATCGCCTGACGGAACTGCCTCGCGACGCCACGACGCGGATCATCGGCTTCTCCTCGGCGACGCCCGCGCTGGAAATGCGTCTGCGCGAGATTGGGTTTGCGGAAGGTGACACAGTCCAGCCGCTGCACTTCGGCCTGTTTGGCAAGAACCCTATGAGCGTTCGCGTCAACGGCGCCATCATCGCGCTGCGCCGTTCGGATGCTGCCGCGATCCTCGTCGAACCGACGGCGTAAAGGGCGTATCCGGCATCACCATGTCGGAATCCGAGACCATGACAAAGACCGTTCGCCTCGCCCTGCTGGGTGCGCCCAACTGCGGCAAGACCTCGCTATTCAACGCGCTGACCGGAGGTAAGGCCAAGGTCGCGAACTATCCCGGTGTGACGGTCGAATATCGCAAAGGTCTCTTCGCGCTGCCGGGCGGACGGGAGGTCGAGCTGCTCGATCTACCAGGCGTCTATGGCGATTGCGGGCACTCCATGGACGAGCGTGTCGCCATCGACGCGGTGCGCGGCAAGCTCGAGGGAGAGCGCGCGCCAGACGGCATCGTCTTCATGCTCGACGCGGCGCAGATCGAGACGCATCTGCACAATGTCCTGCAGGCGAAGAACTACGGTCTGCCGATCGTGCTGGTCCTGAACATGATGGACATGGCTGCGCGCGACGGGCTGACGATCAATGTCGAACAGCTGGAGCAGGAGCTGGGGCTGCCGGTCGTGACCAGCGTTGCTGTCCGCGCGTCGGGCCGCGCACATCTGCTGGATTTTCTGCGCGAATGGACGGGCGACATCGCGCATGGCAGCGCAGCCGTTCCAACTGAACAACCGGGAGAGCTGCGCGAGATACAGTCGCGCGCGCGTTCCGTGTCTCGCACGGTCGTGTCGCGCATCCCGCGCACAGAGACGACGACTCAGAAGATCGACGCGGTCGTGCTGCATCCGGTCGGTGGGTTGCTGATCCTTTTCGCGATCCTCTTCGTGATGTTCCAGGCGGTCTACACATGGTCCGGCCCGGCGATGGATTTAATCGAAGGCGGGATCGGCGCGCTGGGGTCAGCTGTGGCGAGTGTGCTGCCGGACGGCTTACTGGAATCGCTAATCGTGGACGGCGCCATTGCGGGCGTCGGCGCCGTGCTGGTCTTTCTGCCGCAGATCATCATACTTTTTGCCTTCATCCTGCTGCTTGAAGCCTCGGGCTACATGTCCCGCGCAGCATTTCTGGTCGACAGTATAATGGCGAAAGTCGGCCTGAACGGTCGGGCCTTTATCCCCCTGTTGTCCAGCTTTGCCTGCGCGATTCCCGGTGTCATGGCGGCGCGAACGATCGAGCAGGAGAGGGACCGCCTGACCACGATCATGATCGCCCCGCTGATGACCTGCGCGGCGCGCTGGCCGGTTTACTTCCTCATTATCGGAGCCTTCATACCGGCGACGAAGGTGGGTCCGTTCTCGGTACAGGGCCTCGTTGCCTTTGGGCTAATCATTGTCGGGATCGTCTTTGCTTTCATCATGGCGGCTATCTTCAAGCGCACATTGGCGCGCGGCGAGAGTTCGGGACTGCTCATCGAGCTGCCGAGCTACAAGGCGCCAGTCTTTAAGGACTATCTGCGCGGGCTCTGGGACCGGGCCATGATCTTCGTGACGCGGGCCGGACGCATCATCCTCCCGGCGTCCATCGCGATCTGGGTGCTGACGACCTTTCCGCGCAGCGCGGAGAATATCGAGGGGACCTTCGCGGGCATGATCGGCAATGTCCTGTTGCCCGTGCTCCGGCCGATCGGGTTCAATCTCGAAATGGCAATCTCGCTGATTCCGGCGATGGCAGCGCGGGAAGTCGCGGTCAGCAGCCTTGCAACCATTTACGCGGTGTCTGGTGAGGCGGCAGAGGGCAATATGACGGCGGTTATCGCGTCTAATTGGTCTCTGGCCACGGGCTTGGCCTTCCTCGCCTGGTTTGTCTTCGCGCCGCAATGCCTGTCGACCTTTGCCATCATTCGTAAGGAGACCAATAGCTGGCGATGGCCGCTGATCGCCTTCGGTTATCTTTTCGTGTTGGCTTACGTCATGGCGGGGCTGACCTACCATATCGCGCGCGGCTTTGGTCTGGCGTAGGGGCGACCTCGCCTAACACCGGGATAACCCGGCTCCCACGGGTTAACGCCGCGGACGATCTGCGCTAACGGCGCACCCATGACAGAGCTCAGCAAATCCGAACATGACCACCAGCGCATGGCTGCCGCTATCACAGCGCTGTCCATGGACGCGGTGCAAGCCGCCAATTCCGGCCACCCCGGCATGCCGATGGGTATGGCGGATGCAGCCACGGTGCTGTTCTCGAAGTTTTTGAAGTTCGACCCGAGCGCGCCGGATTGGGCCGACCGCGACCGCTTCGTGCTTTCCGCCGGTCACGGTTCCATGCTGATATACAGCCTGCTGCATCTGACGGGCTACAAGGCGATGACGATGAAGCAGATCCGCAACTTCCGTCAGCTCGGATATATCACGGCGGGCCACCCGGAATACGGTCATGTACCGGGTGTGGAGACCACCACAGGACCGTTGGGCCAGGGCATCAGCAACGCCGTCGGCATGGCGCTGGCCGAGGCCAATATGCGCGCGCGATACGGCGCGGATGTCGTCGATCACTACACCTACTCCATCGCGGGCGACGGTTGCCTGATGGAGGGTATCAGCCAGGAAGCCATAAGCCTTGCCGGGCATCTCGCGCTCAACAAGTTGATCGTGCTGTGGGACGATAACAACATCACCATCGACGGCCCCGTCTCTCTGTCGGACTCGACGGATCAGAAGAAGCGGTTCGAGGCGTCGGGCTGGAAGGTCATTCCAATCGACGGCCACAACCCGAAACAGGTCGCCTCTGCCCTGCGTCGGGCGCAGAAGTCGGACAAGCCGACGCTGATCGCCTGCAAGACGACCATCGGCAATCACGCGCCGACCAAGGCCGGGCTCAACAAGGCGCACGGTGCGCCGCTCGGCGATGAGGAAATCGCGGGCGTGCGAAAGGCCATCCAGTGGGATCATCCACCCTTCGAAGTGCCGGACGATGTCTATAAGCTTTGGAAGCGCCCCGGTCGCAAGGGCCGCAAAGCGCACAAGGAATGGCGCGCGCGCGTCGATGCCTCCGATCACCGCGACGACTTCGAGCGCGCCCTGTCCGGTGAGTTGAACGACGGCTGGCTCGACCATTTTCAGAGCTACAAGGACACGGTCGCGGCGGAACAGCCGAAGATCGCAACCCGCGTTGCGTCCAAAAACGCGCTCGTCCCGCTGACCGAAGTGCTGACCGACATGATGTCAGGCTCGGCCGATCTCGAAGGCTCCAACAAGACCAAGACGCCCTCCACGTCCGAAGAGATTCAGGCCAGCTCCTACGGCGGACGTTACGTCAATTACGGCATTCGCGAACATGGCATGGCCGCCGTGATGAACGGGATGAGCCTGCATGGCGGCATCCTTCCATACTCCGGCCTGTTCATGGTCTTCATGGACTATTGCCGCCCGAGCGTGCGCCTCGGCGCGCTGATGGGAATACGCAACATCTACGTTGCGACCCATGACTCAATCGGTGTGGGAGAGGACGGCCCGACGCACCAGCCGGTCGAACATCTCGCCAGCCTGCGCGCAATTCCGAACCTATACACTTACCGTCCGGCCGATGCGCTGGAGACAGCCGAGTGCTGGGAACTGGCCGTGCAGCGAACCGAGGGCCCGAGCGTGATGGCGCTGACCCGCCAAGGCGTTCCAGCGGTGCGCGACGATGCGTCGAAGAATATGTGCGCGCGCGGCGGCTATGTGCTGCGGGCAGGCGAGGGCGCGGATGACATTGTGCTGATCGGCACCGGCTCCGAGACGCATCTTTGCGTTGCCGCCGCTGAAGCCTTGGCCAAGGACGGCGTTTCGGCGCGGGTTGTCTCGATCCCCTGCATGGACCTCTTTCTCGATCAGGACGCCAACTATGTGCGCTCCGTGCTCGGCAAGGCTTTGCCGAAGGTCGCAGTCGAAGCGGGCATCCGGCAAGGCTGGGACGGGCTGATCGGACGCGACGGCGGCTTCGTCGGCATGGACGGCTTCGGTGCGTCCGCGCCGGGCGCGAAGCTGTTCGATCACTTCGGTATCACGGCGGATGCTGTGGTGGCCGAAGCCAAGCGGTTGCTCGCTCAGTGAGAGAGCTCCCCGGCGATGTGTTTGTGACTGGGCAGCTTCTGCCTGCCCAGCTGCAAGTGCTCGCCAACCAAGGGGTCATGACCTTCATCAACAATCGCCCGGATATGGAAGCGCCTGTGCAGCCATTGTCGAGCGACATCGAAGCGGCGGCGCAGACAATCGGCGTAGACTACTTCCACATCCCGATGAGCGGTGGCCTCACGCCCGGTCTCATAGAAGCATCCGTCACGGCCTTTGAATCCGCGCCTCGCCCCATTGTCGCCTTCTGCGCCTCTGGCATGCGCTCTGCCGCGCTCTGGGCGTTTGCGCATGTCGATAAGCTGGGCATCGACGCGACGATGGAGGCGCTGTCCGAGGCGGGCTTTCAGCTTGAGCAGATCCGCCAGCCCCTGATGAGCTTCGCGGCGAGGAACAACACCTGCTAGCGCGCACGCCAGCCGCGCCGCGAGAGCAGGCATGAGCGGCCGCGTCGCGACGGCGCTGCGCAAGCAATGGGGCTGGCTGGCCGACTACAGGGCCTCCTATTTCAGTGACGATCTCGTCGCCGCTATCGTCGTTACCATCCTGCTCGTCCCGCAATCGCTAGCCTATGCGCTATTGGCAGGCCTGCCGCCGCAGGTCGGAATCTATGCCTCGATCGCGCCGCTGGTTGCCTATGCCTTCCTCGGATCCTCCAACCAGCTCAACGTTGGCCCGACCGCGGTGATCTCGCTAATGACCGCCGCGGCCATCGCGACCATGCCGGAGGAGATGCGCATCGTCGGCGCAGCGGCTCTCGCGCTGGTCGTGGGTGTGTTCCTGCTTATTGCCGGACTGTTCCGTGCGGGCTTCCTGATGAACTTTGTCTCGCGGCCTGTGGTGTCGGCCTACATCACAGGCGCGGCTCTGCTTATCATCATCAGCCAGCTGCGCCATGTGCTGGGGATAGACGGCGGAGGACGCACGGCGGGCGCTATGGTTTCCAACCTTCTCTCGCAGGCGGGCAGCGCGAACGGACTGACCATGGGCATTGGCGCCGCCGCCATCGCGGCCTTCTATCTGGCTCGCAATACCTTCGCCTACAGGCTTGTGAAGGCCGGTGTTTCGTCGTCGCGCGCACGTATGGCGAGCCGTATTGCACCGATCGTCATCATCGGTGTGTTCTTGGTGCTGTCCGCAGTGCTGGATCTTTCGGATCGTGGCCTCGCAATCGTGGGAGCGGTTCCTGGCGGGCTCCCACCTCTGCGCTTTCCCATGGTCGAGCTAAGCTTCTTTGAGGGCCTACTCGTCCCCGCAGCCGTCATTGCCATTGTGGCATTTGTCGACAGCACATCGACCGCACAGGAGCTCGCCGCCCGCCGCCGCGAGTCGATTGACAGCGACAGGGAGTTGCTGGGCCTGGGAGCTGCCAATCTCGCGGCCGGGCTGTCGGGCGGCTATGCCGTCAATGGCTCCATGTCGCGCTCTGCCGTAAATGCGGCGGCGGGTGGGCGCTCGCCGCTGTCCGGCCTCATCGTCGCGGTCTTCATGGCGCTCACGGCCTTGTTCCTGACGCCGCTGCTGCGCGCGCTGCCGCTCGCTGTGCTGGCCGCACTCATTATCGTGGCCTGCCTGTCGCTGCTGGACTTTAAGTCGATATGGCGGACCTGGGTCTACTCGCGTATTGACGGTCTAACAGCGTTGGCGACCTTTCTCAGCGTGTTGCTTTTCGGCGTGCAATGGGGCGTGCTGGTCGGTGTCGTGCTCGCCATGGCACTGCATATCCGCACCACGGTCACACCGCATATGCCGCTCGTCGGCCGCTTTCCCGGCACAGAGCACTACCGAGATGCGGAGCGTTTCGTGGTCGAGACGAACGACACGGTGAAGACGCTGCGCATCGACGAGTCGCTCTACTACGCCAACGCCCGAACCTTGGAGGAGCGCGTGGCAGAAATCGTGCAGAACCACGCCGAGATGACAGACCTCGTCCTGATGTGCCCAGCGGTCAACCGCATCGACGCTTCTGCCCTGTCGTCGCTGGAGACGATCAACGAACGCCTAAAGTCTGCTGGTATCACCCTTCACTTTTCCGACATGCAGAGCCGGGTGAGAGAGCGTCTATACCGCTCCAATTTCCTAGACCGACTGTCGGGTCGTATATTCTTGTCTCAGCACGAGGCGATGGAGACGCTTAGCACGCCGGATTTCTCTTTCCTCGACGATCATATCGACATGCACTGAACCGCGCAGGAGTTTGGACGCTTGCGCCGCCTTGGACTGCTAGTTAAGCGGGAGGGGACTAGTGAAACCGGTGATGTGCGGCGCGAGGCAACTTGCGACCCATCGCCCATAGAAGTGAGACGGCCATGCCGGACGACAATATGTCCGGCTCCGAGCCCGTGCGCGCGTCCGATGGAGACGTCGCGCCGACACCGGCACGGAGGCGGAAACGCCGCGCACGGCGCGGACGCGGGGGAGATGCCCCAAAAAATGGTAGTCGTGGCCACGGCCGCGGCGGTCGCGCCTATGCGGCAATCGACCTCGGGACCAATAATTGCCGCCTGCTGATTGCGCGCGAACAGGGCGCTGAGTTTCGGATAATCGATAGCTATTCCAGGGTCGTACGGCTGGGACATAAACTCGCCTCGACCGGACGACTGGACGATGCCTCCATGGAAGCGACCGTCGAAGCGCTGAAGGTCTGCGCCGCCAAGATGAAATCCAAGCGCGTGCACCGCTGGCGCGCCATCGCGACCGAAGCCTGCCGGCGCGCCGACAATGGCGAGGCCTTTATTGCGCGCGTGAAAGAAGAGACCGGTATCGCGCTGGAGATCATCAGCCCGAGGGTGGAAGCGCGACTGGCCGTAATGGGCTGCGTCAATCTCGTCGATCCGTCCAAGGATGTCGCGCTCGTGGTGGACATTGGCGGCGGCTCCACCGAGCTGTCATGGGTCGACATTCGCAAGCTGCGGGACGGCGAGGAGCATAAGGTGCACCGCCCGCCGATTAGCGCCTGGGCGTCCCTGCCGCTGGGCGTTGCGACACTCTCCGATCTCGTGCCCGAGCGCGAGGACCGGACCGCCTGGTATGCAGAGATGAAGCAAGCTGTACGCGACGCCATCGCGGATCAGGGCTGCGAGACCCGATTCACCCGCGCCTTTGAGGAGGGTAAAGGGCACATCATCGGGACGAGCGGGACGATCACGACGCTGGCGGGCGTGCATCTGAAGCTGCCTTATTATCAGCGCTCCAAAGTCGATGGCCTCTGGTTCCGTTCTGATGACTGCGTGCGCGTGGCACGGGACATGGCGTCTCGCGATGCGGCGGGTCGGGCGACCGAGCCTTGCATCGGCACCGACCGGGCTGGGCTGCTGGTCGCGGGATGCGCCATCACCGATGTGCTTTGCGAAATGTGGCCATCCAAGATTATCCGCGTGGCCGACCGCGGCCTACGCGAAGGCATGTTGCTCGGCTTGATGGGCGCCAAGCGCACGATACCGGGGAGCCCTTCATGAGCGATGACAAGATGCGCGGCGGAAAGCCGACGGGCGAGAAGCGCGGTCGCCGGACTAAACCCAAGGCCGACAACGCAACCCGCATGATGCACGAAAAGGTCAGGACCGCGCGCGGTCGTAAGATCGGGTCCAAGCTCTGGCTGGAGCGGCAGCTCAATGACCCCTATGTCAAGAAGGCGCGCGAGCTCGGCTACCGCTCTCGCGCGGCGTTTAAGCTCGAAGAGCTGGACGACAAATACGAGCTGCTGCCGAAGAACGCGCTTATCGTCGATCTGGGCTGCGCGCC
>CALDUL010000047.1 GCA_937923575.1 uncultured Algimonas sp. | reverse complement strand
CATGTTTTGCTGCATGTGGCGCGCATTCTCGTCTTTACGGACACAATCGGCGCGACTATAGCGCGCCCCCTAGGCCGCCTTAGCTCAGTTGGTTAGAGCGCTGGTTTGTGGAACCAGAGGTCCTTGGTTCGAGACCAAGAGGCGGTACCATTTTCTCTCATATAGTTGATGCACGGCGTTTATCGCTAACGCCCGGTTAACACGGCCTCGCTAGCTCCCTCCATAAGGGAGATGCGCAATGGGATTGTTCCAGAAATTGCCGAGTGGTCTGCTGCGCCGCGCCGTCGACGCTGCGTCTGCTGAAGACCGCGCTGTCGCGACGCTCGCGATCGGGCGACAGGTCCGCACGGCAACAATGACGGAGGACGACCGCCGTTTTGCGCGGGCGCTATTCGAACGAATCGCCAGCGATGTGTCGGAGGAGGTCCGCCGTGCGCTATCCGTGACACTGCGGAGCTCTCCAAATCTACCGCGCGCGGTGGCCAACCAACTCATCGCGGACATCGATTCAATCGCGGCACCGTTGCTGGAGCATTCTCCGGTCGTCACCGATGACGATCTCATCGTCGTGCTGCGCTCGCGTGCGGCGGCCAAGATCCGGGCCATTGCCTCGCGCGCACATGTGTCGGAACGTGTCAGCGGCGCGGTCATCAGCTTTGGTGACGGTCCTGCCGTAGCCGCTCTGGCTGCCAATGACGGTGCGCTGATCAGCGAAGGCGATGCTGCGCGGATCATGCGCTTGGCGCAGAATGACGACCTCATCCGGGAAGCCGCGCTCCGCCGAGAGGATATGCCAGCCGAGCTCGTCGTATCCTTGATCTCAACCCAGGTTGCGGCCGTTGAGGGCGCGCTCGCGCCGCGTACAGACCAAGCCGCTGCCATTGCACGGGATGTCAAAACGCGCGCCCAGGCGAGCTTTGCGACACGCGACTGGTCGCCCTGTGCGATGCGGGCCTATGTCGAAGCGCTGGTAAAGACCGGCGGATTGGACGATGCGACCTTGGCGCGTGCGGCCGGGCAGGGCGACTGGCGTTTCGTTCAATGCGCGCTCGCCGTCATCGCAGGCATATCGGAGGAAAAAGCCGGGCTCATGGTGCTCGATAGCCAACCCTTCGCCCTGACGGCGCTGGCAAAGCGCGCGGGCCTGTCTGACGCTGCGCGCGAACTGCTCGTCGTGGCGGCCAGCGCCTACATCGATCTATCGCGCCGCGCTGTGTCTCTCGATCGTCGCGCGTTCCAGCGCATGATGGCCGAGCGCATCGCGAGTCATCCGGCCGCTGCGCGCCACGAGATTCTCTGGTTGGACTGGTTGGATGATGGCCTGAACCCTAAGGCAGCCTAGGTCGAGAACTGCTCTCGCAGGATTTTCTCATCGAGACCGTGGTCGGCGTCGAACAGCAGGGTCAGCTGCGTGTCATGATCCTGCTCGATCTCCACACTCTGCACATGTCGAATTTCTGTGTTGTCTGCGGAGGCCGATACCGGACGGCGTTCGGGATTGATGACTTCGATGCGCACCTTGGCGGTATTCGTCAGCAACGCACCGCGCCATCGTCGCGGGCGGAACGCGCTGATCGGGGTGAGCGCGAGGATGTCGGCACCCAGTGGAATGACCGGGCCGTGCGCCGATAGATTATAGGCGGTGGAGCCCGCGGGTGTCGCGACCATGACGCCGTCGGCCATCAGCCTGTCCAGCCGCACCTTACCGTCCACGATCACACGCAAATGGGCGGCCTGCTGCGTCTGTCGGTAGAGCGACACTTCGTTGAAAGCCAAGTCCTCGATAATTCCCCCAACGGCATGGGCCGTCATCTTCAGCGGCGAGACTTGCGTGCGCTTGGCCTTCTCGATGCGCTCGATCAGATCGTCAGGGTCGAGCCGATTCATCAGAAAGCCGACCGTGCCGCGATTGACGCCGTAGACCGGAAGCCCGCGCCGGATCAGCGCCATATAGCGCCGCAGTGTATTGAGCATATGTCCGTCGCCGCCGATTGGCACGATGACGTCGGCTTCTCCCGCATCGACATTGCCGTAGCGGTCGGCCAGCAGCCGCATGACGTCCTTTGCGCCGGGCTTGGCGCTCGCGGTAAAGGCGATCTTCATGGCGAAGCTATAGCAGCCAAGGCCGGGCTGGCGAGGGCTATTCGGTGTCCTCGGACGCGCCCGTTTGCGCTTTCAGATACTCGATGACGGCCGCGCGGTCCTCGAGTTTGCGAAGACCCGCATAGGTCATGCGGTTGCCGGGAATGTAGGCAGCCGGTTTTTCAAGATAGGCATTCATGGTCGCGTCGTCCCAAACGATATCGGCCGCACGCATGGCACGGGAGTAGTTGAAGTCCTCGCGTGCTCCGGCCGGCTGACCGAATACACCCCACAAATTCGGCCCGACCTTGTGGCGCGCGTCTGCCTCTAGCGTGTGGCAGGCGCGGCAGCGTTTCCACAAAATCGCGCCGCGCTCCATGCTCGTGAGCTCGGCGGCAGCGGGCGTAGTCGCGGAATTCTCTGGCGCCGCCGATGGTGAGCAAGCGGCAACGGGGAGCAGCAGGAGCAGGGAGAGCAAGCGAGACATGCGCGCTCTTTGCCAGATCATCCGAGGCGCGCAAGCCGCGCAGACGGGTCACGCAGACGCATGCGCCGCATGCAGCGAGCGCGGCGTTTTTTCCTAGAGATTGCGCGGGTCCACGTGGCATAGCCGCCGCAACTGAACACGCCATACCCACATCGGACCCACCATGAGCTTCACCCCACCTGTCAATGCCATCGGATTTCTCCTGCGCCACGGCACAGACCTCGGCGCCATCACGGAGACCGGCCGTTTCGAGGAGCCGTCTGACGATCTCATTGGCGCTATCCTGACCGGTGCGTCGGAATTCGCGCGTGACGTTTGGGCACCGACAAACTGGGAAGGCGACCAGAACCCGGCCAAACTTGACGGCGACGATGTCATCGCATCGCCAGGCTTCAAAGAGGCCTACCAAGCTTTTGCCGAGGGCGGCTGGCAGACCGTTAGCCTGCCGCAGGACATCGGCGGCATGGGCCTGCCGAGCATCGTCTCCGTTGCGGTCAACGAGATGCTCTACGCGGCCAATATGGCGCTGGGACTTTGCCCCATGCTGACGAGCTCCGCCGTCCAGGCGTTGAAGGCGCATGCGAACGAAGAGCTGCAGGCGACCTATTTGCCGAAGATGCTGGCGGGCGAGTGGACGGGCGCGATGTGCCTGACAGAACCGCAGGCAGGCTCCGATCTCGGTCCGGTGCGGACCAAGGCGATCGACAATGGCGACGGAACCTACGCCATCACGGGGCAAAAGATCTACATTACCTGGGGCGATCACGACTGCGCCGACAACATCATCCACCTCGTGCTCGCTCGTTTGCCCGATAGCCCCGAAGGGTCGCGCGGTATTTCGCTGTTCCTATGCCCGAAAATGCACGTGAACCCGGATGGATCGCTCGGAGAGCGTAATGATTTCAAGCCGATCGGGCTGGAACATAAACTCGGTATTCACGGCAGCCCAACCTGCGTGATGGAGTTCAACGGCGCAACAGGCTATCTTGTCGGTGAAGTGAACCGCGGGCTGGCCTGCATGTTCACCATGATGAACGAGGCGCGTCTGTTCGTGGGCGTGCAGGGCGTCGCCATCGGCGAGCGCGCCTACCAAGCTGCGCTTCAATACGCCAATGACCGCGTCCAAGGCGTGCCACCCGGCAAAGAGCCCGGCGCGCCGATCGTCGAGCATCCCGATGTCCGGCGCATGCTGATCGATATGAAAGCCAAGCTGATGGGCGCGCGGATGCTGGGATTCGCGACTGCCGAAGCCGCCGACCTGCACCGCCACAAGCGTGAAGGCCTGCTCACACCCATCTGTAAAAGCTATGGTTCCGACCTCGGCGTGAGTGTGTCGAGCACCGCTGTGCAGGTCCACGGCGGCATGGGTTTTGTCGAAGAGACGGGTGCCGCGCAGCACTTCCGCGACGCGCGCATCGCGCCGATTTATGAGGGTACGAACGGCATCCAGGCTATCGACCTGGTGGGCCGCAAGCTGAAGCGCGACGGCGGCGAGGAAATGCGCGCGCTCATTGGCGAACTGCGCGACGCGGTCGGGGGTGTCCGCTCCGCGGGTGATCTCGACGTTTGCGCTCGCGCGATGGAGCAGGGGCTAGAGACGCTTTCCACGGCCACCGATATTGTTCTGAACGCGACCGAGGTTGACGCGCTCGCCGTCGCCTCGACCTATCTCGATCTCGCCGCCCACGTCATCAGCGGCAGCCTGTTGGCAAAGGCCGTCGCGCGCGGCAAACATGCCGGCGACGAACACGCCGCCAATATGGCCACGCTCGCCCGCTACCACGCACTGCGCGTCATGCCCGCCGCCGACGGCATGCTCGAAGCGATCCGCGCCGGGGCCGATCCGGTCTTCGCCTTCCCGCGCGCCCAGCTGGCAGACGTCTGATGAGCACTCGCCCGCAGCCACCTGCCGAAGCGCTTACCGGGCAGGACGTGCCTGACCGTCCGCATCAGCGCCCGATAAAGCGGACACGCCGGATCACCGCGCCGCAGATCACGGGGCGCAAGGGGAAGTCGCCCATCGTCTGTTTGACCGCTTACGATGCGCCGACGGCGGAGATCATCGACCCGCATTGCGACTTGATCCTGGTCGGCGATTCGGTTGGCATGGTCGTGCACGGTCTGCCCAGCACGGTGGGCGTGACGCTCGACATGATGGTGCTGCACGGCAAGGCGGTCATGCGCGGCGCGAAAACGGCTCTCGTGGTCGTCGATCTGCCGTTCGGATCCTATGAGGCATCGCCGGAGCAGGCTTTTGCCTCGGCGTCTCGTGTGATGATGCAGACGGGCTGCCAGGCGGTTAAGATCGAAAGCGGTTCCTATGCGACGGAAACGATTTCCTATCTCGTCCAGCGCGGCATTCCGGTCATGAGCCATGTCGGTCTGCGCCCGCAGGCATTGCATGTGCTCGGCGGTTTTCGCGCGCGCGGTCGGACCGAGGCGATCTACAAGGAGATCGTCGATAATGCGAAAGCGGCCGCCGAAGCCGGGTCTTTCGCTATCGTTGTGGAGGGCGTCAGCGCGGAGCTGGCCGAAGAGGTCACGGCCGCCGTCGATATCCCGACCATCGGCATCGGTGCCTCGGCGCAGTGCGACGGGCAGATACTCGTCACGCCCGACATGCTGGGCCTGTTCAAGCGCGTGCCGAAATTCGTGCATAAATACGGCTCCATGCGCGCTGATGTGGAAGCGGCGGTCAAGGCCTATGCCGACGACGTGACGGATCGCAGCTTTCCGCGGGCAGAAAACCTATACGTCTTCAAGGACTAACCGCTCGCCGTGATGCCGATTGTCTGACTGAATGGTCATGCCGTTTGCGGTTGCGACTCCAACGGGGCGCAGTTAACTGTCGCCCACGTTCTAATCGGGCAGTCCGCCCGTCAATCGCGCAGGGTCATCATGGTCGATTTCATCTCCGAAGTCGAAGAAGAGCTGCGCAAGGACGACTATAACAAGTTCCTGCGCAAATACGGCCCGTTCATCATCGGGTTGCTGGTCGCGATCGTCGGCTATGTCGGCTTTCTCGAATGGCGCGAATATAGCGAGACGCGCACGGCGCGCGCGGCGGCGGCGAGCTACATCACAGCGGATGATCTGTTGCAGAACGGACAGCCCGACCAGGCGCGCGCTGCCTTCCTCGCGCTCGCCGATAAGGCGCCGGACGGCTATGCTGGACTGTCGTTGATGCGGGCGGCGGTCATATCGACTGATGCAGGCAATGCGGCCGAGGCCGTGCGCCTTTATGACGCCGCGTCTGCGCGCTTCGACATCCCGCGCCATTCCGAGCTCGCGCAGCTAAAGTCGGCTTACGTGCTCGCCAATGAAGGCGCGTGGGATGATGTCGAACGCCGCGCCAAAGCGATTGCGCAGGACGGGGCGCCCTATGAATATCTGGCCCGCGAGCTCTCGGCATCTGCTGCGCTCAATCTGGGCAACACGGCGCTCGCACGTGAGCGCTTCAACTATTTGGCCAATGTGCCCGGCGTGCCGGAAACTGTTGCCCGCCGCGCACAGCAGGCGCTGACGCTGATCGGCACAAGCGAACAACGGTCCGCCGCCCCCGCCACCGCTTCCGAAGGAACAGAGTGATGTTTGAGCTGAAGTCGCGATCCGCCTCGGTCTTTCGTACCTCCGTCGTGCTGGGCGCGGCGCTGCTCCTGTCGGGCTGCTCGACGCTGAGCTCGCTCAATCCGTTCGGTGGTGGTGAGGGTGCCGACCAGGGCGAGCTGCCAGAAGACGCGCGCCGTATCCCAATTCTTGAGCTTTCGGATTCGCTGACGATCGCCAATCCCGGCGCCCCCAATGTCGTTCTGCCGCCGGCCTATGTGAATACTGACTGGCCGCAAGCTGGCGGGAACGTGCAGCACGTGGTCCAGCATACCGGCGCATCGGGTTCGCTGGTCAAGGTCTGGTCCAAGGATGTTGGCGACGGTTCCGGTCGCAAGGGCTTCGTGGCTGCTGCGCCGATTATTGCAAACGGTGTCATCTATGTTTTCGATGCAGACAATACGGTTCGCGCTTTCAACGAAGCGGACGGTGCGAGCATATGGTCCTACAAGCTAGAGAAGGCGGCGGCTGCGTCGACCCGTACGCAGGGCACGTCGATCATCGACCGCGTCCGCGATCCGGCGTCCTTCCTCGACGGTTCGGCGGCCGACAAGAACGGTGTCGGCGGCGGCGTCGCCTATGACGGCGGCATCATCTATGTCAGCTCCGGCCTCGGCCTCGTCGCGGCGATCGACGGACAGACGGGCGAGCCGATCTGGGTGAAATCCTCCATTGTCCCGATGCACTCCGCGCCTGTCGTGGCCGATGGCCGCGTTTTTGCCATCACCGACGACAATGAAATTTTCGCCTACTCCGCCGCTGATGGCGAAGTGCTCTGGACCTATCAGGGCATTGTCGAGACTGCGCGTATGTTGACTGTCCCGGCTCCCGCCGTGGTCGGCGATACGGTCATTGTGCCGTTTTCTTCCGGCGAGCTGCTGGCGCTTCGCGTGCAGAACGGCGGGGTTTTGTGGCAGGACTCGCTGTCGAGCTCAGCCCGTCTTACGCCGCTCGCCTCGCTCAACGATATCGCTTTCGGTCCCGTTATCGCAGACGGTTATGTCATCGCTTCGGCGCAGTCGGGCGTGACCTCCGCCTTCGATCTTCGCACCGGTCAGCGCATCTGGAGCCAGCCCGCGGGTACGCTCAGCATGCCGTGGGTGGCGGGTGACGTCGTCTTTGTCGCCACGACGGACGGCAAGGTCGCGGCCATGTCCAAGCTGGACGGCTCGGTCCAATGGATCCAGCAGCTGCAAACCTATCGCAAACCCAAAGACCGCAAGGACCGC
The DNA here is from genome assembly GCA_937923575.1 of uncultured Algimonas sp. Taxonomy (GTDB): domain Bacteria; phylum Pseudomonadota; class Alphaproteobacteria; order Caulobacterales; family Maricaulaceae; genus Litorimonas. Next base: position 25,616 of record CALDUL010000047.1, on the reverse strand, counting down.
GTCGTCTGGTCCGGACCAATCCTGGCAGGGCAGCGCCTCGTCACCGTTTCGTCCGCTGGCCGCATGGTCGTGATGAACCCGATGGACGGCAGCATCATCGAGGAGCGCAAGCTGGGCGGATCGTTCATGGTCCAGCCCGTGATTGCCAATGAGACTATCTATCTACTCGACACAGACGCCAAACTGACTGCGCTGCGATAGATGTCTGACACGGACCCCATAGAGCTGGAGTCCGCAGGGGAGTCCGAACAGCCGATGCGCACCCGCGCCCCGCGAATCGCGGTGGTGGGGCGTCCAAACGTCGGCAAGTCCACGCTTTTCAACCGCATGGCGGGCAAGAAACTCGCCATCGTCGATGACACACCCGGCGTGACCCGTGATGTGCGGGAAGCGCGCTCGCGCCTGCGCGGCCATGAGTTGACGCTGATGGACACGGCTGGTTTCGAGAACGCGCGCGGTGACAAGATCGAAGCTCGCATGCGTGCACAGACCGAGCGCGCCGTCATGGACGCCGATGTCGTGCTCTTCGTCTATGACGCGCGCGCGGGCGTGACACCGCTCGACCGGATTTTCGCCGAGTTCGTGCGCAAGTCCGGCAAGCCGGCCGTGCTGGTGGCGAATAAATGCGAGAGCTCGGCCGGCGATGCAGGCGCGACAGAGGGCTATTCGCTCGGCATGGGCGATCCCATAGAGGTCTCAGCGGAACACAATATCGGCATGGGCGAGCTGGACGACGCGGTGGAGATGGAGCTGCGCGGCATCGACCTGACCGAGCAGGAACCGGACCCAACCGGCGAGGCGCCGGTGCGGATCGCTATCGTCGGCCGCCCCAATGCGGGCAAGTCGACGCTGGTCAACACGCTGATCGGCGAAGACCGCATGCTGACCGGGCCCGAAGCCGGGGTCACGCGCGACAGCATTACGGTGGACTACAACTGGCAAGGCCGCCGGGTACAGTTTCACGACACGGCCGGGCTTCGTAAGAAGGCAAAGGTCAATGAGAAGTTAGAGCAGATGAGCGTGTCGGACACCATCCGCGCGCTCCGCTTTGCCCAGGTCGTGATCCTGCTGATGGATGCCACCAGCCCCTTCGACAAACAGGATCTGCAACTCGCCAGCCTGGTCGAGCGCGAAGGTCGCGCCATGGTCATCGGCGTGACCAAATGGGATCTGGTTTCCAACAAGTCCGAAGCCTCGCAAGCCTTGCGCGAAATGGCAGGGCGTCTGCTGCCACAATTCGGCGGCGTGCCCGTCGTCATGTTCTCCGGCCTGACCGGCAAGAGTGTGGACCGCCTGCTGCCTGCCATCGAGCGGGTTCACAATGACTGGTCAGCCAAGATCAAGACATCTGACCTCAATGAATGGCTCTCCGAAAAAGTCTCCCGTCACCCGCCGCCCGCCGTGGCAGGCCGTCGGATCAAGCCAAAATACATAAGCCAGACCAAGACGCGCCCGCCGACCTTCGTGCTCAAATGCTCGCGCGCCGACAAACTGCCGACGAGCTACAAGCGCTATCTGGTCAATGGGCTGCGCGAGGACTTTGGCCTGCCTGCCGTGCCGATCCGGCTCTATGTGAAGTCTGATGAGAATCCCTATGATCGGACCGTGCGCAAGCAGGGTTTCGAGCCGCGCCAGAAAATCACCAAGGGCCGTGATTACGGCGGCGTGAAGAAGGGCAGGGGCCGCGACGCTCGCGAGGACAAGGCACGGTAGACCTCTACTCAGGATAGTATTGTAAAGTATACTTTACATTTCATTTGGCTGCTCTTATGTTAGGTATTCCATACATAAGGATCCAATCATGTTCACGTCGATGACCTATCCAGAGAAGTCCGCCTGGGTGAGCCTTATCTTCCTGATCATAGCGGGCGCACAGTGGTTTGGAGTCACAGCCGTGGGCGTCTTGAACGGCAACGCCTTTGCTGTGCCAGACGGGAATATCGTCTTCACTGCTACAATGACTGTTGCCGTCTTTATCGTGGTCCACATCCTGCTCGCTGTGACGGACCTCAAAAGCGCTGCAAGCCGAGGGGATGAGCGTGATCGCGTCGCGGCCTACAAGGCCGGATATCGCACCAGTTTCGTCCTGCAGTTCGGTTCTGGCATCGGTGTGCTGGCTTTCGTCGCCAATCGGGATGGAGATGTCCTGTTTCATATCATCATCGCGACGATCTTCATCGCCTTGGTGATCGATTCCGTCCTTCGACTTCTGAGCTATCGGAACATGGCCTGATGGGCGGGAAACGCAGCGCGATCACGAACACGGTCAAGGCGCACCGGTCGGACAAAGGACTGTCGCAAGCCAAGCTGGCCGACGCGGCTGGTGTGACGCGGCAGACCATCATTGCCATGGAGCAGGGGCGCTACGCGCCCTCGCTGGAGCTGGCATTTCGGCTGGCTCATGTACTGGAGACGCCGATCGAAGAGCTATTTCAGTTCGAGCCAGAGTGGGAATGATTGCAAGACATCAGGCAGCGCGGTCCCGGAAGCGGACTAGCGTATTGGTATCGCTGAACTCTTCCGACAACATCTCCACCAGTGTCGGCGCGAGGTCTTCGGGTGAGGGGAGCGTCGCCGGGTTCTCCCCGGGAAACGCCTTGGCGCGCATATTGGTCGCCGTGCCGCCCGGATCGAAGATATTGGCGCGGATTTCGGTCGAGTCTGCGATTTCCTGCGCCCAGATCGAAACAAACGCCTCCATGCCTGCTTTGCTCGCCGCATAGGCTCCCCAATAGGGGCGTGGTGTGCGGGCGACGGATGTCGTGACAAAGACAGCGCGGCCTGACGCACTCTCGCGTAACAGCGGGTCCATGGATCGGATCAGGCGGTAGGGCGCGGTCATGTTGACGTCCATCACGGCTATCCAGTCCTTGGGTGTGGTCTGCTGAGCAGGCGTGATCTCGCCGAGCAGTCCGGCATTGCAGAGCAGGCCATCGAGCCGACCGAAGCGCTCGTGCAGAGCCGCGCCGAGGCGGTCGATCTGGTCGAACTCGCGCAGATCCATCGGGACGAGTGTGCATGCACCGCCAGCGGCCTTTATCTCATCGTCGAGTGCCTCCAGCCCGCCTTGTGTGCGTGCGGTGGCGATGACGTGGTGTCCCGCAGCGGCGAGCGCCTTTGCGGCGGCATAGCCAATGCCCCGGGAGGCCCCGGTCACGAGAGTAATTCTTGGATTGGACATGGGGCTAGGCCACTTCCACCAGGAAGCTGAGTTGTTTGCCGCCGCCGGCCAGCTCGCGGTCGCGGTCGATCAACGGGGTCGGGTAGCAGCCGGTGAAGCAGTGGTCCGTGTAGCGAGGATTGTCCTCGTCGCGCATTTCCTCGCCCATCGCCCAGTAGAGCCCCTCGATGGAGAGAAAGCCGAGGCTGTCGACTTCGAGCATGGTGGTCATTTCCTCGAGCGAATAGTTCGCCGCGATCAGTTTTTCGCGCGTCGGCATGTCGATGCCGTAATGATCGGGATATTTGATCGGCGGGGAGGCGGAGCGGAAGTGAACTTCCTTCGCGCCCGCCGCCTTGATCATGCGAACGATCTTGGTCGATGTCGTGCCGCGAACGATAGAGTCGTCAACCAGCAGTACCCGTTTGCCCTCGATCATGGCACGGTTGGCGGAGTGCTTCAGCCGCACGCCCATGTCGCGCATGCCCTGAGTCGGTTGGATAAAAGTCCGGCCGACATAGTGGTTGCGGATGATGCCGAGCTCAAATGGAATGCCCGTCTGCTGCGAAAAACCGAGCGCGGCAGGCACGCCGGAATCCGGGACCGGGATGATGACGTCGACGTCCGCTGGCGTCTCTTCGGCCAAACGCTGGCCCATACGCTTGCGAACTTCGTAGACGCTCTTGCCGCCGACGACGCTGTCTGGGCGCGCAAAATAGACGAATTCGAAAATGCAGGGGCGCTTTTCGGCATTAGGGAAAGCGATGAATGACCGAATGCCGTCCTCATTGATGACAACGACTTCGCCCGGATCAACCTCGCGGATGAACTCCGCACCGATCATGTCCAGCGCACAGGTCTCTGACACCAGCACATAGTTGTCGTCCTTGCGCCCTATTAGCAGTGGCCGGATGCCGAAGCGGTCGCGCGCGCCGACGAGGCAGTCCTTGGTCATACCGACGAAAGCGTAGCCGCCGTCGATCTGACGAATCGCTTGCACGAAACGGTCGGTGAACTCCTTGCCCTGGCTCCGCGCGACGAGGTGGATGACGACCTCGGTATCGGACGTGCTCTGGAATAGCGCGCCTCTTTCGACGAGGCGGTCCTTGATTGTATAGGCGTTGGTGATGTGGCCGTTGTGAGCCAGCGCGAAGCCGCCACTATGGAGTTCCGAGTAAAGCGGCTGCACATTGCGGAGGATGGTTCCGCCCGACGTCGAGTAGCGCACATGCCCGATGGAGATATGACCGGGCAGGCGCTCGGCCGGATCCTCGCCGGTGAAGTTGTCACCAACCAAGCCAAGATGGCGTTCGGTGTGAAACATCTCGCCGTCGCAGGTTACGATTCCGCAGGCTTCCTGCCCGCGGTGCTGGAGCGCGTGCAGTCCCAGCGCCGTGAAACTCGCCGCATTGCTCGCGCCAAAAATCCCGAAGACTCCGCATTCCTCCCGAATTTTGTCATCATTCGGATCTACATCGCAGGTCGGATTGGGCAGCATGGTCAGGGCTTTCCTTTGGAACGGCCGATCTCGTCCGCGAGACCTTCGAAGTCGCCGTCCTGAATGCGGTCGGCATATGAGCGGAAATCCGCGAAAGGCAAGGCTCGCAGCGCATCTCCGATACGGGTGAGCGTTGGGTAGAACGTGCTACCCTCGAACATGTCGGGCAGCTCTTTCGGTTCAGCCTCCATCTGTTCGCGCATGGATTCGGGCATTTTCTCCAAGATTTCGGGCGGAATAGCGTTCGGATTGGAGGCAATGAGGTCCCGGAAGGCAGCCGCGTCCTGGCTCGCGCGGTAGCCGGAGGTAAGGAACATCACGAGCAGCGCGGCGATAAGCATCCCTCTCGCCACTCCGAAGCCTGCGCCCAATAGGCGGTCGATAAGGCCAGGACCATTGCGGTCGATCGACCGTCCCATCTTCCCGATCAGAACCCGGATGAGCAGGTAGGACAGTGCACCTGTGCCCAATATTAGCACCCCATCGGCGAGCCACGTTGGGCTGACGACATCGCGGAATTCAAAGCGGAACTGACCATAGACGAACAGCGTAATCGCGGCAGAGAAGACCAGCGCGACGATAGATGTGAGCTCGGCAAACAGGCCGCGGGAAAAGGCAAAGAGGGCAGAGATGAGCAGCAGTAAAAGTACGGCAGTGTCAAACCCGTTGAAGTCATAGGGACCGATGCTGATGGCGCCAATGGTTTGAATCACAGCGCTCACTCCAACTCCCGGTCAGGCGGCCCAACTCGCGCTCGAGTCCGGGCCTTGCTCTACGGAGGCCTCTACACGCCGGACGAGGTCTCGCAAAGAACGGATTGAGATCAGCGGCAGTGCGCCGTTGTCATTTCGACCGTCCCGCTTCGGGCGCGGCGCCGCGATCGCGCGCTCAAACCCGAGCTTGGCAGCCTCCTTCAACCGTGCGTCGGAGCGGGACACGGGCCGCACATCACCGGACAGGCTTATCTCACCGAAAACCACCAGATCGGACGGCAGCGAGATGTCGAAAGCCGAGCTCGCAATGGCGGCAGCGACGGCGAGATCGGCAGCCGGTTCATTGATCCGCAATCCGCCCGCCACGTTCAGATAGACATCTTTGCCCGCGAAGCTGAGCCCGCAACGAGATTCCAGCACGGCCAGAACCATGGCGAGCCGCCCGCTATCCCAGCCGACGACCGCGCGACGCGGCGTGCCGAAGGCAGCGGGGGCGACCAGCGCCTGGATCTCTGTCAGCACGGGGCGGGAGCCCTCTAGCCCGGCGAAGACGGCCGAGCCTTCAGACGCGTCGCCGCGGCCATCGAGGAACAGCGCGGACGGATTGAGCACTTCGGCAAGGCCCGTATCGCGCATCTCGAACACACCGATCTCGTCCGTGGGGCCAAAACGATTCTTGTGTGCGCGCAGAATGCGGAACTGGTGCGCGCGCTCGCCTTCAAAATAGAGCACAGCGTCGACCATGTGCTCGACGACCCGTGGTCCCGCGATCTGGCCATCCTTGGTGACGTGACCGACGAGGATCACGCAAGAGCCTGACTTCTTGGCAAAGCGTACAAGCTCTTGGGCGCAGGCCCGCACTTGGGCGACCGTTCCGGGCGCGGCGCCGAGCTGATCCGTCCAGAGCGTCTGGATCGAATCGATGATCACGACGTCCGGCTTGCTCGCCATCAGTCCATCGAGAATGGGGCCGAGAGAGGTCTCCGACGCAAGGCTAACAGGCTGGTCTGAGACGAGCAGGCGGCGCGCGCGGCGCTGCACCTGACCGACCGATTCCTCGCCCGAGATATAGGCGACGGTCTTGCCCTGCTTGGCGAGCGCACCCACAGTCTGCAGCAATAGCGTCGATTTACCAATGCCTGGATCGCCGCCGACCAGCAGTGCGGAGCCTGACACCAGCCCACCGCCCGTCACGCGGTCGAGCTCTCCAATCCCGGTTACAAGTCGTGGTACGTCGCGCGACACGCCGCCGAGGTCCACAAACTCCATGCCGCGACCCTTCTTGCGGCGCTTGTGCGCGGGCGCGGCGTTCTGAGACTTCGCTTCCTCGACGAGCGTGTTCCACTCACCACAGGCATCGCAGCGCCCCGCCCATTTGCCATGGACGGTACCGCAGGACTGGCAGACAAAGACGGAGGTCGGCTTGGGCATGTCGCCGATATGACGGATCGCGCTCGGGCAGGCAAGGTTTGTTCGTGTTATGTTCCGGGTCTCTGTCGCGCAGTGTTTCCACAGCCGCGGCCGTCAGCTTTCGTTTGGACATTGCGAAGCGCCCACCATATAGCGCCAGCAATGGCTGATTACCGTTATACCCGTGTGCTCCTGAAGATTTCCGGCGAGGCCCTGATGGGCGCGCAGGATTACGGCATCGATACGGAGACCGTGAACCGTGTCGCCAAGGAAGTCGCTGACGCCCACGCCAAGGGCCTGCAGATCGGTCTCGTCATCGGAGCGGGAAACATCTTTCGCGGCCTGTCGGCTCAGGGTTCCGGCATTGAGCGCTCTTCGGCCGACTATATGGGCATGCTGGCGACCGTGATGAACGCGCTCGCCATGCAGTCGGCGCTGGAGCAGCTGGGCGTCGATACGCGCGTGCAAAGCGCCATTCCCATGCCGACCGTTTGCGAACCCTATATTCGTCGCAAGGCCGCACGCCATATGGAGAAGGGCCGCGTCGTCATCTTCGCCGCCGGCACGGGCAACCCCTATTTTACGACCGACACGGCGGCGGCATTGCGTGCTGCAGAAATGGACTGCGACGCGCTGCTAAAAGGCACGCAAGTGGACGGCGTCTATGATTCGGATCCAAAGATAAATCCCGACGCGAAGCGGTACGATACGCTGAGCTACCAGAAGGTGCTGGCAGACGATCTGCGCGTGATGGATACGTCCGCCGTGTCGCTCATGCGCGACAATCAAATCCCGATTATCGTCTTCTCCCTGCACGAACCCGGCGCGCTGGACCGCGTCATGGCGGGTGACGGGACGGCCACCATCATCACGTCGTAAGACGACCCGCAAGCTGCCACGAATACGCCCCGAAACAGCCAAGACCGAGTAGGAGAGACCCATATGAGCTTTACGCTTTCAGACTACCGCAAGCGCATGGACGGCGCGATCGACTCCATGCGGAAAGAGTTCGCGGGCCTGCGCACGGGCCGCGCCAATGCCGCCTTGCTCGACGGAATCACCGTCTCGGCTTACGGCTCGGACATGCCGCTTAACCAAGTCGGCTCGGTCTCTGTTCCTGAGCCGCGCATGCTCACGGTCAGCGTTTGGGATAAATCCATGGTCGGCGCAGTCGACAAGGCGCTGCGCCAGAGCAATCTCGGCATCAACCCCGTCATGGACGGCCAGACGCTGCGCATTCCCATGCCGCCGTTGACGGAAGAGCGGCGCAAGGACCTCGCCAAAGTCGCGGGCTCTAAGTCCGAAGCCGCCAAGGTCGCCGTGCGAAACGTCCGCCGCGACGCCATGAATACGCTGAAGCGTCTCGAGAAAGACGGCGAAATGAGCGAGAACGAGCAGAAAGCGCATGAGAAAGATGTGCAGACCGCGACCGATGAGTTCGTGAAGAAAATCGACGACGCGCTCGCTCAGAAAACCGAAGAGATTATGCAGGTCTAGCGATCTCGCAATCGTCCACATATCACGGCGAACTGCCGGAGCATGTTGCCATCATCATGGACGGCAATGGCCGCTGGGCGGAGGCACGGCGTCGTCCGCGCTCGTTTGGCCACAGAGCAGGGGTCGAGACCGTACGCCGCATCGTCGAGGATGCGGGCGATCTGGGGCTGCGCTGCCTGACGCTCTACAGCTTTTCGACGGAGAATTGGACTCGGCCCAAGGCCGAAATCGCGGCGCTAATGGCGCTGATGAAGGAATATATCGAGGGTGATCTCGCACGGCTGGTGCGCGAAGGTGTGCGCATCCGCATCATCGGAACGCGCCAGGGTCTGCGACCGGATGTACTGCGCCTGATAGAACTGGCCGAAGCCCGCTCGGCGCATAATTCGAAGCTGCAGCTGAATATCGCTTTCAATTACGGCGGCCGCGATGAAATCCTGCGCGCCATGAAGCGCGCCGCCGCATCAGGCGCAGATATCGCCGCGATGAGCGAGGCCGACTTCGCCCAGCATCTTGATACACACGGCCAGCCCGACCCCGATCTGGTTATCCGCACAAGCGGCGAGCAGCGGATCAGCAACTACCTGCTGTGGCAGGCGGCCTATGCGGAATTCGTCTTCACCGAGACGCTTTGGCCCGACTTCAACAAATCGGACCTGATCGAGGCGCTGCAGGCCTTCGCCACGCGCACCCGCCGATTCGGCGCGGCTCCGTCCTCCGAGGTCGCGTAAGACGTGGCGAGCGACGCCAAACCCGCTCCGAAGTTCAAGGAGCTCGGCGTCAGGCTCGTCACCGCGCTCGCCTTTCTCGCGCTTTGCGTTCTGCCCTTCTACTTTGGGGGCTGGATCTGGGTCGTGCTGGTCGGACTGCTGTCCGCGCGCATGATGTATGAATGGGTCCGCATGTCGGACCCGGAGGGCGGCATACTCCCGCTCGCGATTGCCCTGGGCGGCTTGGCGGTTGCGCTAATCTATGCGGGGCAGGGGCTGGAATGGTATGCGGTCGCAGCTGTCGTAGTGGCGACACTGGTGGCCGTCGCGGAACGCTTTCGACGCGGCGATGCGCAATGGACGGCGATCGGACTGCCTTACATCATCATTCCTACAGTGCTGATCGTGCTACTGCGCGGTTCCGATGTCGGCTTTTCCACCCAAGGGTTCACGCAGCTCGTCTTTATCATCGTCGTCGTCATTGCCGCCGATGTCGGGGCCTATTTCGGAGGCTCGCAATTCGGCGGGCCAAAGCTCGCTCCCAAGCTGTCACCGAACAAGACGTGGTCCGGCGCAATCAGCGGGGCGGTCTTTGCCGTCATCGTCGCATCCCTCGCCGGACTGCTTATAGGGTTGCCAATCTGGATGGCGGCCTTGTTGGCGCTGCCTATCGTCGCCGCGTCCGTGATGGGCGACCTGCTGGAGAGCACGTTCAAGCGTCGTCTGGACGTAAAGGACACGGGCACGCTTCTGCCGGGGCATGGCGGTTTGCTGGACCGGCTCGACAGCCTGATGGCTGCCGTCGTTGTCGCGGCCTTTCTCTATATGGCCATCGGCCCGCACTGGCCCGTTTACTAGAGCAGCTTCGCCATGACCAAGCGCATCACGATCCTCGGCTCGACCGGGTCCATCGGGCTTAGCACGCTCGACCTGCTGGAACGCGCCGCGCCCGGAGAGTTCGAAGTCGTAGGCCTGTCCGCCAATCGCAGCGTGGCCGATCTGGCAGCGCAAGCGATCAAGTTTAGCGCGCAAGCCGTTGCAATCGCAGATGAAAGCTGCGCGGCTGACTTGCGTGAGGCGCTCTCCGGGACGGACGTCATTGTCATGTCCGGAGCGACGGGCGTGGTGGAGCTCGCCGCGATGCCCGCTGACATCACCATGGCGGCTATCGTGGGTTCAGCCGGGCTGCAGCCGACGCTCGCAGCGGTGGAGCAAGGCAACACTATCGCACTGGCGAATAAGGAATGCCTTGTCTGTGCAGGCGAGACCTTCATGCGCGCGGTCGAGCGTCACGGTGCAACGCTGCTGCCGGTCGACTCCGAGCACAATGCGATTTTCCAAGTGCTGGAACATGACAAGCCCGAGGGTGTGCGGCGCTTGATCCTGACCGCGTCAGGCGGACCATTCCGAGAGACAACGCTGGAGCAGCTGAAGGCCGTCACGCGGGAAAACGCGCTCGCCCACCCGACCTGGTCCATGGGCGCGAAGATCAGCATCGACTCCGCCACGCTCATGAACAAGGGCCTAGAACTCATTGAAGCGGCTTGGCTTTTCGATCGGCCTTCAGACGCGATCGGCGTGGTCGTCCACCCGCAATCTGTCATCCATTCCATGGTCGAATATGTCGACGGCTCGGTGCTCAGCCAGATGGGTTCGCCCGACATGCGCACGCCAATCGCTTATGCACTGGGTTGGCCGGACCGGATGGAGACGCCGGTCGAGCGGTTGGATTTTTCGACGCTCGGCGCGCTGACATTCGAGGAGCCGGATCTCGTTCGCTTCCCAGCGCTGCGGCTCGCGCGCGAAGCGCTGGAGGCCGGGGGGCAGGCGCCCTGCGTGCTCAACGCTGCCAATGAAGTCGCTGTTGCGGACTTCCTCGCGGGCAAGATCGCCTTTCTCGATATCGCGCGGACGTGCGAAAACACGCTCGACGCTCTCGCCAAGGGGCAGAGCTTTTCCTGCGCCCCGGACGCGATGGCCGATGTCGTGGCGCTGGACGGCCTCGCGCGCCGCGCTGCAAATGAGCAGATTGTAAACTTGTAAGCGTCCGCCCGGACGGGCAAACCGCAATTAGCCCGAATTGGGGCAGGGAATCGCGGTTAGGACATACGTGCTCGCAACTTTGGCGACATATCTATTCGCGGCTTTCATGTTCGTGGTGCTGATTTCGGCGCTGATCTTCTTTCATGAGCTCGGCCATTACGGCGTCGGACGGCTGTTCGGCATTAAGGTCGACCGCTTCTCCATCGGCTTTGGCAAGGCGATCTGGTCGCGCACCGACAAGAAGGGCACGCTCTGGACCGTATCGCGCATCCCACTTGGTGGCTTTGTGAAATTTGCGGGAGACAGCGGCGCTGCGTCCAATCCCGATACCGAAGCGCTCGAGCAGTTGAAGGCAGAGCAGGGCGATGTCTCCGATATCTTCCACTTCAAGCCGGTCTGGCAGCGCGCGCTCGTCGTGCTGGCGGGTCCTCTTGCCAACTTCATTCTTGCGGCACTGCTGTTCGCCGTCGTCTTCGCCTGGATGGGGACGCGCGTTGCGGAGCCTCGGATCGGCCTCGTCGAGGAAGGCACGGCCGCGGCGGCAGCGGGGATATTGCCCGGTGACATCGTCGTCGCGATGGACGGCAAGCGGATCGATGACTGGCGTGTCATGGCGGCCTATATTGCGCAGCGCTCCGGCACGCCGATCAAAACCACCGTGCTGCGAAACGGAGAAGAGTTGACCTTCACCGTCTCGCCGCGCCGCGTCGACGACGAGGATTTCGTTGGCGGGCAGATGACGCGTGGGAAATTCGGCATCGGGCTGGCGCAAGACGTAGAGATAAAGACGGTGCGCTACGGACCTGTCGAGTCGCTCGGCAAGGGTTCGGAACAGGTGGTCGAAGTCATCGCTGCGACCGGCCGCTACATCGGTCGGATCTTTGGCGGCAAGGAAGACGCAAAGCAGCTCGGCTCCATTGGCCGAATCGCTGCCATCACGGGTAAGGCGACTGTCGATATAGTGGGCGCTGAAGTGCCGTTCGGCCAGAAACTGCGCGGCTTTACCGTCACTATGCTGCAGCTCGCAGCCAGCATTTCCGTCGCCTTGGGTTTCGCTAATTTAATGCCGATCCCGATGCTCGATGGTGGACATCTGGTCTACTACGGCTATGAGGCTGTCGCGGGAAAACCGCTGAGCCAGAAGAAGCAGGAGGTCGGGTTCAGGTTCGGTATGGCAGTGCTCGCCGCGCTATTCCTCTTCCTGACATTCAACGACATCGGCTACATTGGAAGCCTTTTCTCTTAACACCGGATCGCCTCGCATGGGACCTCGCCATATCGATATCCGCGCGCCGCGCCGGAGCCTTTCCCTAAGAGCTGGGTTGCAGCTATGGGTTACCATACTCACGGCCGTGTTCGCGTCGCTGCTGAGCGTAGCGCCTGTCGCCGCTCAGCAAGCGCCTGCCGCGCCGCAAGCTCAGCAACCGCCACAGCGCATTCGTACGATCCAGGTGATCGGCAACCAGCGCGTCGAGGCCAATACGGTCGCTAGCTATCTCCGTTTTGCTCCGGGCGATCCCTACTCGCCCGAGCTGATCGATCTGTCGCTGAAGACACTCTATCGTACAGGTCTGTTTGCCGACGTCATTATTGACCCGCGCGACGGTAATGTCCTGATCCAGGTGATCGAGAATCCGATCATCAACCGTGTGCTGTTCGAGGGCAACAAATCGCTCAAGACCGACAAGATCAATGATGAGATTTCCGCCGAGCCGCGCGCACTGTTTACCCGCGCCCAGGTCCAGGAAGATGTGACCCGCATTATCGAGCTTTACCGCCAGTCAGGCCGTTTCGGCGCGACCGTGCAGCCCAAGGTCGTCGAGCAGCCACAGAACCGCGTCGATCTGATCTTCGAAATCAGCGAAGGCCCGGTCACCGGCATCAAGCGCATCAATTTCATCGGCAATACCGAGTTCTCCGACCGTGCCCTTCGCAAGGAGATCGCGACCGCCGAGTCGGCTTGGTACAAGTTCTTCTCCAGCAATGACAATTTTGACCCGGGCCGCCTCGAATTCGACCGCGAGCAGCTGCGGACCTACTACACCAATCGCGGCTTTGCGGACTTCCGCGTGGTCTCTGCCGTGGCCGAGCTGACGCCCGACCAGGAAGACTTCTACGTCACTTTCACTCTGGATGAGGGCGAGGAATATCGTTGGGGCGAAATCTCCATCGACACCGAGCTGGAAGCGCTGAACGAGGACTATCTGAAACGTCTCGTACAGATCGAGGAAGGCGACATCTACAATGCGTCGGAGATCGAGAACGCGATCGACAATCTGAACTTCGCCGCAGGTGCCTCCGGCTACGCCTTTGTCGACATTCAGCAAAACATCCGCCTGAACAACGACGACAAGACGGTGGACCTGGTCTTCAACGTCGTCGAAGGACCACGCGTCTACATCGAGCGCATCGACATCGTCGGCAATACGACGACGCTCGACTACGTGATTCGCCGCGAACTCGACATCGTTGAAGGCGACGCGTTCAACCGCATCCTACTCGACCGTTCACGCAACCGCGTCCGCGCGCTCCGCTTCTTCGAAGAAGTCGAGATCGAGGAGACGCAGGGCTCCAGCCCCGACCGCGCGGTCGTCAAGGTGACGGTCAAGGAACAGCCGACAGGTGAGCTGTCGTTTTCCGCCGGTTTCTCCTCGGCCGATGCTTTTTTGGTCGACCTGTCGATTACACAGCGCAACCTTCGCGGTCGCGGCCAGTTGCTGCGCTTCGTTATCCGCGCATCCTCCAACCGACGCGAGATCGATGCGCGCTTCACCGAGCCGCGCTTCCTCGGGCGCAACCTCGCCGCGGGTGTCGAGCTCTTTGACGTGGTCATCGACTTCCTTGACGAAGCGGGCTTCCGCTCCAGCCGTACGGGTGCGCAGGTCAGCCTCGCATTTCCTCTGACGCAGAACACCTCGCTGACGGCGCGCTACTCGCTGCGCAAGGAGTCGATCGAATTCGGTCGCGAAGAAGAGTGTGACGCCATTCTGGTCCGCGCCGCCGAAGGCACGCTGACCGTGAATGACCGCCAGGTCTTCTCGCTCTGTCAGCAGCGCGGCGGGCGATTGTCCTCCATCCTCGGCTACACCTTCGGCTGGGATCGACGGAACGATCCCATTACGCCGACGGGCGGTTTCGACTTCCGCTTCTCTCAGGATGTGGCCGGTCTGGCGGGCGACGTGCAGTATCTGCGGACCGATGTGCGCGGCAATTACTACAAGGGCCTGTTCCCGAACGTCATCGCTTCGGCGACCGTGGCCGGCGGCTATATCCGCGGCTGGGGCGGAGACCCGGTGCAGATCAACGACCGCTACTTCAAGGGTAACTTCGAATTCCGCGGATTTGACAACGCCGGTATCGGACCGCGTCTGATCACCTATAATGCCGACACCGGTTCCACCCTGATCGACAATGGTGCGGGCCAGACCTTTGACGGTCGCGGTCAGAGCCAGGGCGGTAACGCCTTTGGCCTTGCGTCTGCCGAGGTGAGTTTTCCGGTTGGCATTCCGCAGCTTTTGGGGTCTGTCTTCATCGAAGCCGGCACAGTCGGTCTGCTGGATGACGAATTCCGGTCGAACATCATAACAAGTCCAGGCGCGACCGGCCTTCAGGCCGGCGACTCCTGTGACGGCATCACGGCGGCAGGCGTTATCTGCCAGCGCACGGTCGACGATCTGTCACCGCGTGTCACTGCCGGTGCCAGCGTATTCTGGGAGAGCCCGTTTGGTCCGATCCGCTTCGACTTCACGCAGCCGATCGTCAAGCAACCCTTTGACGACAGAAAGTCGTTCCAGTTCACAACCCGTACGAGGTTCTAGAATGTCTAAACTCAAAATGGCCCGCCGCGCCGTTCTCGGTAGCGCGCTCGCAGTGATCGCTTCCACAGCCGCCTTCGCGCAGTCCACCATCCTGGTTGTCGACACCGCCAAGGTTTATAATGACAGCTCGGTTGGGCAGCACGTGACCCGTCAGATGGAGTCCATGCGCACGACCACCACCTCCAGCCTGCAGGCGCAAGCCAGCCCGCTGGAAGCGCGTCAGAAATCGCTCGCCACTCGCGCCGATGGCAAGACGCAGCAGCAGGTTCTTCAAGACGCGACCCTGCGTTCCGAAATCCAGTCCCTGCAAAAGGACAGCATCAAGCTGCAGCAGGACCTCGCCATCGCGCAGCGTGAGCTGCAGATTACCGAGGCCAAGGCTCGTCAGCTGGTCAATGCCAAGATGAAATCGATTATCGACACCATCGCGCGCGAGCGTAACGCCGATGTGGTGCTGGAACAACAGCTCGTCATCTATGGCGCACCCGCCGATATCACGCCCGTCGTGCTGCAGCGTCTGAATTCCCAGATGACAACGGTTCCCGTCACACGCGAGCGTCTGCCGCGCGGCTAAAGCTCGACGCGAAGCCCGATTTGATAAGGCGCGTCGGTCTTTCGGCGCGCCTTTTTCTTTGCGCCAAACCGTTACACGGCGTCACATGATTTAGGTTGAGACACCCGGCTGACGGACCTAGAGCCGACCTATGATCGACCCGCATATTTACGCGCTGAAAGACGGCGGGATCAGCTTGGCTGACCTCTGCGCGACCCTCGGTCTCGACGCTCCCGAAGGCAGCTTTGCGGATGCGGTCATCATTGCGCCCGCCTCGCTCGATACCGCGCGTACTGGTGAAATTGCATTTCTCGCCAACCGCAAGGCCGCGAGCGCGCTGGATGGCTCGCAGGCGACGGCTTGCTTTGTCACGGAAAAGCTGGCGCCTCTTGTCGGTGAGCAGCGTATCATTCCAATCATCACGCCGACGCCGAAATACCATCTTTGCGAGGCCACGCGGTTGCTCGTGAGCGAGCGCGCAGACGGCGCGCAGATTAACCCTTCCGCCTCGGTTCATCCAACCGCCATCATTGGTCCGGGCGTCATCATCGAGGCCGACGTCAGCATCGGACCGAATTGCGTCATCACCCATGCCGTCGTCGGCGAGGGGACGACGATCAAGGCCAATGCAGTGGTCGGCGGCGAAGGCTTTGGAGTCGTTACATCGCCGGACGGGCAGATGATCTCCGTCCCCCATGTAGGACGGGCCGTGATCGGGAAACGCGTGGTCATCGGCTCGAGCTCTTGCGTCGACCGAGGCCAATTGGGTGACACCATCATCGGCGACGATTGCAAGATCGACAATCTCGTCCAGATCGCCCACAACTGCGTGCTGGGGCGCGGTTGCATCCTCGCAGGCCATGTCGGGCTCAGCGGGTCCTGTGTCATCGGTGACGGCGTCATGATGGGCGGTCGTGTCGGGCTGGCTGACCACGTCAATGTCGGCGACGGCGCGCGTCTCGCAGCTTTCGCGGGCGTGATGCACGACGTCCCTGCAGGCGCGACTTGGTCGGGTATTCCGGCCATGCCGATCCGGGAGCATATGAAGCTCGTCGCACAAAACCGCCGCGCGGTGCGCAAATGAGCTGGAGCTATCCTATCGGCCGCGAGGGCGTCGAAACGCTACTCCCGCACCGCCCGCCGGCGCTGCTGATCCATAGCGTTGAGGGCTTCGACGGAGAGATCCTGCACGCGCGCGTTACGACGAATCCCGATTGGAATATCTTCGACGGTCACTTTCCCGGACGCCCCATTCTGCCGGGCGTCATTCTCATCGAGATGATTGCACAAGCAGGAGCTCTGCTCGGCGGTATTTCCGGAATAGTCGATGAGGGTACCTTCCTCGCGTTCTCAGGCGTTGAGAAAGCGCGCTTTCGTCGCCCCATCGGTCCGGGTGAGACGATCGATATTTTTGCAGAGCTGACCAGCTCGCGTCGTGGTCTGCACCGCTTCAAGGGGCGCGCCGAAGTCAATGGCCAACGCGCGGCTGTCGTCGAATTCACGGCCGCACAAATGAGCTTCGAGAGCGAATGACTGTCACAATTCATCCGACAGCGCTTGTCGATCCTGCTGCCAAACTGGGCGAGGACGTCACCGTCGGTCCGTTCTGCACGGTCGGCCCTGACGTTCAGCTCGGTGATCGGACGTCCTTGATCAGCCATGTGACACTCGCGGGACAGACGACGCTGGGCGCCGATTGTGTGCTCTATCCGCAAAGCTCGATGGGTTTCCCGCCGCAGGACTTCAAGCACAAGGGCGGTCAGGTCGGTATCGAGATCGGTGACCGCTGCATCTTCCGCGAGATGACGAATGTCCACCCGGGCACCGATGTCGGTAAGCCGATCACGCGTATTGGGAATGACTGCTACCTGATGGTTGGCGCGCATATTGCCCATGAGTGCCAGGTCGGCAATAACGTGACCCTGTCGAACTATGCGCAGGTTGGCGGCAATGTCAGCATTGGCGATTTCGTCATCCTCGGCGGCGTGGCGGCTGTTCATCAGCATACGCGGATAGGCAATTATGCTTTCATCGCAGGCCTTGCTCTGGTGACGCAGGACGTCATTCCATACGGGCTCGTTGCCGGAAACGCTGCGCATCTTAACGGACTGAACATCGTCGGCTTAAAGCGGCGCGGCTTCTCCCGCGATCAGATTTTCAAGCTCCGCGCGGCTTATAGGCAATTGTTTGCCGACGAAGGCACTCTGGCAGAGCGCATGGTGGATGCAGAGCGCATCTACGGTGACGCACCGCTAGTGATGGAAATTCTGCGCTTCATGCAACATGACAGCGACCGTCCAATCTGCTTGCCGGACCCACGCCGATGAATGCCCCGAAACGTCATATTGGGCTCATCGCGGGCGGCGGAAAGCTGCCTGTCCAGGTCGCGCGCGCCGTCCGACAGAGCGATGATGATCTGACGATCATCAATGTGCAGGGAGACGCTTCGCCCTCCGCGCTTCCATCCGGTGCGCTGCTGTCGCTGTCGAAATTCGGCAAGATGCTCAAACATATGAAGTCGCGCGGCGTGACACACATCTGCATGGCAGGCACGGTCAGCCGTCCGGACTTCTCGACATTCAAGCCGGATCTCGCGGCCATGCGCTACCTGCCAAGCACGATCCGAGCTGCGCGCGACGGCGACGACGCCTTGCTGCGCCACGTCATGTCGATCTTCGAGGGCAAGGGATTTACCATCGTCTCCGCTCAGGAACTATGCGCGACATTGTTGCTGGCCGAGGGCCCGGTCGGGGCGGTCAATATCACGTCTAGCCAAAAGGCCGATGCCTTGCGCGCGATGGAAGTCGCTGCCGCCATCGGCGCTATGGATATCGGGCAGGGCGCGGTCGTCGCTGACGGCGTCGTGCTCGCCGTCGAAGCGCAGGAGGGCACGGACGCCATGCTGATGCGCGTGGCGGAGCTGCCCGAAGCGGTGCGCGGCACGACCATGAACCGCGTCGGCGTTCTCGCGAAGCGGCCAAAACCAGGGCAGGACAAGCGCGCCGATCTCCCGACACTCGGCCCGCGCACGGTCGATCTTGCGGCGAAAGCGGGGTTGGCGGGCATTATCGCCGAAGCGGGCGAGGCGTTTCTGATCGACGCGGCCGCGACACGCGATCTGGCCGACCGCATGGGTATCTTTGTCGTGGGATTGCCCAAGAGCGAGGGCTAGGTGGCGCGCACCGATGTCTTCATCGTTGCCGTCGAGCCGTCTGGGGACAATCTCGGCGCGGCTCTAGCGAAGTCGCTCCGTTCGACGTCGCCATACTTAAAACTTAGGGCCATTGCCGGCGCATCAACCGAGAGAGCGGGCCTGCCAAGCGGTATGGCCATTGGCGGCCTTGCCATTCTTGGCTTCACAGAGGGCCTCCGCGCACTACCCCATGTGCGGCGCAAGGTGCGCGAAGCGGCGGACATCATCCTCGCCGATGATCCGCGCGCCGTAGTGCTGATCGACAGCTGGGGCTTCATGGTGCGGCTGGCGAAGCGGCTAAAGGCGAAAGGCTACACGGGGCAGATCGTCAAATACGTTTCGCCGCAGGTCTGGGCGACGCGGCCGGGTCGCGCAAAAGTGCTCGCGCGACATGTCGATCATTTGCTCTCGACCCAGCCGATGGACGCGGGCTGCTATGAGGGGACAGGCCTGCCGCTGACCTATGTCGGAAATCCGGTGCTGGATCAGGATTACAGGCGTGGCGACAAGGCGGCGTTCTGCACGCGACATGGGTTGGACCCGGATAGGCCGATCCTAAGCGTCCTGCCGGGTAGCCGAAACAGCGAGCTGACCAATCTGCTCGCGCCGATGTCTTCAAATGTGTCGCGTCTTCGCCATGCGGTTCCGGATGTACAAATAGTCTGGATCTTGTCCGACGCCATCGCGAAGAGCTGGGGCGAAATGGTGGAAAAGTTTGCCGTCGGCGCGACGATCATATCGCAAGGTGAATTCATCGATGCGCTTGCTTCGATCGACGTGGCCCACGCGGTTTCAGGCACAATCACCACCCAGCTCGCCTGCGCGGGCATACCGACGGTCGTCGTCTATCGCCTGTCGCCGATCACCTATTTCTTTGCGAGCCGGCTGTTCAAGCCAAACCATATTTCGCTGGTCAATATCGCTGCCGGCAAAGCTCTCATGCCGGAGTTCATGCAGGAAGACGTCGCGGGTGAAGGCCCTAGGGCGGCTCTCGAGCATTATCTGACGGACGATACGGCCCGGGCCGCAGCCAGCGCTGCGCTCATCGCACAAACTCGAACCATGGGTGCTGGACAGCAAAACGCCTCCGACCGGGCGGCGGAGGCGTTGCTTGCTATTCTGATTGAGGGAAGCGCCCCTTAGCGCTCTCCGATGGAGACGTAATCGCGTTCTGGCGCGCCGGTGTAAAGCTGACGCGGACGGCCGATGCGCTGGCTCGGGTCTTCCAGCATCTCGTTCCACTGCGAAATCCAGCCCGTCGTGCGTGCCAGGGCAAACAGCACGGTGAACATGTCGGTCGGGAAACCGAGCGCCGACAGCACGATGCCTGAGTAGAAATCGACATTCGGATAGAGGCCGCGCTTGACGAAATAGTCCTCATTTGTCGCGATCTTCTCCAGCTCCATGGCGACTTCGAGCACGGGGTTGGTGATGCCCAGCTCGCCCAGAACTTCGTGGGTTGTCTTGCGCATGACGGTCGCGCGCGGGTCCATGGATTTATACACGCGGTGGCCGAAGCCCATCAGGCGGAACGGATCGGACTTGTCCTTGGCGCGGGCGATAAACTCCGGGATGCGGTCAACCGTCCCGATCTCGCCGAGCATGTTGAGCGCCGCTTCATTGGCACCGCCGTGGCTCGGACCCCAGAGGCAGGCCGTGCCTGCCGCGATACAGGCGTAAGGGTTCGCACCCGAGGAACCCGCCAGACGCACGGTAGAGGTTGAGGCGTTCTGCTCGTGATCGGCGTGCAGGATGAAGATCTTGTCCATGGCCTTCTCGATGACCGGATTGACCTCATAGGGCTCGGCCGGAACGGCGAAGCACATGCGCAGGAAATTGCCCGCATAGGACAGATCATTCTGCGGATAGACGTGCGGCTGTCCGATCCGGTATTTGTAGCAGCGCGCAGCCAGAGTCGGGATCTTCGCGATGATGCGGTGGATGGCGAGGTTGCGGGCCTCGTCTTCCGTGGTGTGCTGATCGTCGTGATAGAAGCCTGAAAGCGCGCCGACAGTACCTGTCAGCATGGCCATCGGATGGCTGTCGCGGCGGAAGCCGTGAAAGAAGCTCTCGATCTGGTCGTGGAGCATGGTGTGGTTTGTGATCGTGTCCGAAAACGACTTGTACTCGGTCTTGTTCGGCAACTCGCCATTTATCAGCAGATAGGCGACTTCGAGGAAGGTCGATTTCTCCGCCAGCTGTTCGATGGGGTAGCCGCGATAGAGGAGCTGCCCCTTCGCGCCGTCGATGAAGGTAATTTGCGATTCAGTGGAGCAAGTCGAGGTATAGCCGGGATCGAAGGTAAAGTGGCCCGTGTGCTTGGACAAAGCGCGCACGTCGATCGCGGGCTGTCCCATCGAGCCGGACAGAACCGGAAACTCGACGGGCTCCGCGCCGTCGATGCTAATTGTGCTGGTACCTGTCTGTTTGACCTTGTTTTCCATAACTCTCATCACCTTGTCAGACGGGTGCTAGCCCATCTGTGTTGTTGCATCGCTCAGCCGTCCCAGCACTTCGTCGCGCCCCAGCAGGGCGAGGACTTCGTGCAGATCGGGCGAGGGCGACCCGGCGGTCAGCGCGGCCCGGACGGGTGCACCGATCTTGCCGAAGCCGATCTCTTGCTCTGCGACAAAGCCGTTCAGAAGGGACTGCAGACGGTCCGCTGTCCAGTCCGCGCCTTCTAAGGCTTTCAGCTGTTTTGTCAAAGCGTCGACCAGCGCTTTGGTGCCCTCGCGGCGTAGAGATTTTGCAGTCTTGCCCGTGATGGACAGGGGGCGTTGTGCGTAGAGATAGGCGGCAGCCTCTGCCAGCTGCACCAGCGTTTTCGCGCGCGGACGGAGTGTGGGCAGGGCGGCGCGGATACGGCCGAGCTCGGCCTCGCTCAACGTTCGTCCGGCCTGCTCATGCAGGAACGGCGTAGCGCTATTCATCAGCGCATCGTCATCAATTTCCACGATGTGCTGCTGGTTGATGAAGTCCATCTTGTCGAAATCCAGCCGAGCGGGCGCGCTGTTGATCCCGCCCAGCGTGAAGACGTCGGCGATATCCGCGTCGTTCAGGAACACCTCGCGGTCGCCGGACGCCCATCCGAGCTTTACCAGGTAGTTGCGCAGGCCTCCGGGCAAATAGCCCATGTCGCGATAAGCTTCCACGCCCAGCGCACCGTGGCGCTTGGACAGCTTCTTGCCGTCGGGACCGTAGATCAGCGGCACATGTGCCCATTCCGGCACGTCCCAGCCGAGCGCCGCATAGAGCTGCTGTTGGCGACCCGCGTTGATCAGATGATCATCGCCGCGCACGACATGAGTGATGCCCATGTCGTGATCGTCCACGACCACGGCAAGCATATAGGTCGGCGTGCCGTCGGCGCGAAGTAGGACGAGATCGTCGAACTCTTCGTTCTCCCAGCTAATGTCGCCTTGCACGTGATCTGAGATCTGCGTTGATCCGTCTGGGACACGAAAACGCAGCGACCCCTCGGTCAGGTCAGCGTCTCGGTTGGGCGAGCGGAAGGCCTTCCCAATCTCGCGTTGACGTGTTCGCTCCGCATCGAGAGCGTCGCCGTCCAAGTCACAGAAATAGGCATGGCCGGCGGCATGTAGCGCTTTCGCGGCCGCGACATGGGCGTCGGCGTTCTGGGACTGATAGACAATATCGCCGTCATGGCGCACGCCGAGCCAAGCCAACCCGTCGATAATCGCTTGCGTGGCTTCAGCGGTCGATCGCGCGCGGTCGGTGTCCTCGATCCGCAAATGCATGGTGCCGCCGACATGATCCGCGAAATAGCGGTTGAACAGCGCCGTGCGCGCTCCGCCGATATGGAGAAAACCAGTGGGAGACGGCGCGAAGCGGGTGCGGACGGGTCGGCTCATCTGGCGGTCTTTCGATAAGAATACGGGTGTAGTTTGGCGGACCCGCTTGCGTGCGTCCGCGCCGCGTGCCCTATTCCAGATCGTGAGCGTTTATGAAAGCGACTATGGCGCGGTGCGCAGCCGCTGGCGTGTGGACGCGCCCGCTGTGTCGTTCGAGCTCGGCACGATCATGTTTGCCGTCGGCATTGCGAGCTACTTTGCGTGGCCGACCGAGCCGTCCTGGTTTAGGGCCGCCATCATTGCCGGAGCTCTCACGGCGTTGGCCGCGGCGTTGAACTCGCGCTGGGCGGGGCTGGCCGCGCTCGTTGCCACGGGCTTTGCCATCGCCGCGCTGCACACGCTGCAAGCGTCGCCCAACCCATTGGAGCGAGAGCAGCGCTTCACCGCGACGGGCTGGGTCAGTGACATCGATACGGGCGGACGCATGCGTCGCATATCGCTGGACGTGACCAGCGTCGATCCAACACCGCGATCCGGTCTGCCCAAGCGAGTCCGTTTTCGAGTCGGCAAGGACTGGCCACAAGTCGAGCTGGGCGAAGCAATTACCGTCGATGTCGTGATCGGACCCCTGCCGGGTCCCGCCGTGCCCGATGGATACGACCCGGCTCGGCGCGCCTATTTCCAAGGGCTTGCCGGATCGGGGTTTGCGATCGCCGAGCCGTCTGCCGCGACGATAGAGCTCGACTGGAAAGATACGGCCCGTCTGAGGGTCACGCGTCTGCGGCGCGGCTTGGCCGATCGGGTGTTGACGGCCGCTCCACCCGAGACCGCCGGACTGCAGGCCGCGCTGCTGACGGGATTGCGAGATGACATACCCGCCGCGCAGACTGAGGCGCTCCGGGCGTCTGGCCTGGCGCACATCCTCGCGATTTCCGGATTGCATATGGGTCTCGTCTCATTTGGAGTTTTCGCGCTGGGGAGTGCATTGCTTGCGACGCTACCCGCCGCCGCTGGGCGGGACATGCGCAAGGTCGCGGCCCTTATCGGCATTGTCTCCGCAACAGCCTATCTCGTGCTATCCGGCGCATCAGTGGCGACGCAGCGCGCCTATGTCATGGTCTGCATCGCCTTCTGCGCCGTCCTGCTGGAGCGGCGGGTGTGGAGCATACGGTCTGTTGCTGTCGCGGCGGTCGGGACCCTGTTGCTCCATCCCGAGGCATTGATGAGCGTAGGCTTTCAGATGTCATTTGCAGCCGTTGCGGCGCTTGTCGTCGTGTTTCGCTATTGGACGGACCGCCATCCAAGACGTCGCGCAGAAGGTCTGCGCGACCGCATGACGGCATTCTACGGGTCGCTGACCGGGACCAGCGTCATTGCCATGTTTGCGACAGGCGGATTTGCGCTGTTTCACTTCGGTCGCTTCGCCAATTACGGACTGCTCGGCAATCTGGCGGCGATGGCGATCTTTCCGGTCGTGATGGCCTTTGGCATTGCCTCGCTTGTGCTCATGCCTCTCGGCTGGGAAGCGGCCCCGCTCACTGTTATGAGCTGGCTGCTCCGCCCCATGCTGGGTGTGGCGGAATGGGTCGCGGCGCTTCCGGGCGCGGTCGGTCATGCGAAAGCTGCGAATCCAATCGCGCTCGCGCTTTACGGTTTGGGCTTCGCGACAGCTTGTTTGAGCACGAAACGGTCGGTCATTGCTGGAGCCGTGCTGTCCGTCGTCGCTTTGGTGATCTGGATTATGACGCCAATCTATGACCTGCGCGTCACAGCGGACGGTCGGGTCAGTGTCTGGTCGGACGGGCAGGGCGCAACGTCCTCAATCCGCGCGGACAGCTACGGTCGTGATATGTTCAGCCGAGCGCTAGGCGCGGGCGATATCGAGTGGGCGCCCTATCGTGATGGTTTCGCAAATTGCGACGCTCTTGGCTGCCGATTTGAGCATGAAGGCAGCATCATCAGCGTCGTGGAGGAGGCATCGGAAGTCGCAGACGCCTGCTCTGACAGCGATATTGTCATTCTGCCTGACAGATCGGCGACGGCACCAGCCCGACGCGGCTGCGCAGCATTGCTGCTCGACTTTTCGGAGTTGCGACGGACTGGTGGCGTCCACATAGCATCGGGCGAACCAATGAAAATCCGCCCGATCCGCTCCAGCCAGAGGGAGCGCCGCCCATGGGGCCGGGGCAGACAGTGGCGCTAGGAACCTAGTTGTAGGTCCGTACCAGACCGACGAGCACGCCTTGGACTTCCACCCGGTCCGGGCCAAAGCTGCGCATCTCGAAATCTGGATTTTCCGCGTGAAGCTCGACCATGCCGTCGCGCTTGTAAATACGCTTCAGAGTGGCCTCGTCCTGATCGACCAGCGCCACGACGATTTCGTTATTCCGCGCTGTATTGGTTTTGCGAACAACCACGATATCGCCATCCATAATGCCGACATCGCGCATGGATTCGCCCTCGATCTCCAACGCGTAATGATCGCCACTGCCCAGAAGGCTCGGCGGGACGGTCATCAGATTGTGGCTGTCCTCGATTGCCGAGATCGGCAGACCCGCCGCAATCTTGCCGACGAAAGGAATCTCAAAGCTGTCATTGGCCGCAACGGGCGCGAGTGGCACGTCTTTCTGCAGCCCGGTCGGCAGCTTGATCACTTCGAGCGCGCGCGCCTTGTTGGGAAGGCGGCGCACGAAGCCGCGTTCTTCCAGTGCGGTGATCAGGCGGTGGATGCCGGATTTGCTCGCGAGTCCCAGCGCGTCCTTCATCTCGTCATAGGACGGCGGAACGCCAACGGCCTTGATCCGCGTGTCGATGAGCAGGAGCAGGTCTTTTTGCTTGGCGGTCAGCATGGATTAGTCCTCGAACAAAAGGGCAACGTTGCCCGTCTGTTCTACTCCTGTTCCGATTCTGTCAAGGAAAGGTTTATATTCCTTTCAAACGCGCAGCAGCCGCGTGGCCTCCGCGACGTCATCCTGACGCATCAGGCTTTCACCGATTAGATAGGCTTTCGCCCCCGCAGCGCCAAGACGATTGACATCTTCGCGCGTAAATATCCCGCTTTCTGCTACGAGCAGCGAATGCGGCGGGACGAGCGGGGCGAGGCGCTCGAACGTCTCAAGCGACGTATCGAAAGTCCGCAGATCGCGGTTGTTCACACCGATGAGCGTTGCGCCGAGGTCGATAGCGCGGCGGAGCTCCTCCTCGTCATG
>CALDUL010000046.1 GCA_937923575.1 uncultured Algimonas sp. | reverse complement strand
GAGCCGCCGCGGGACACGATCCCGCAGACACGGTTGGCGGTGAGGTGGATATAGGCCAGCCGCACGCCCGCATGGATGGTGAAATAGTCCACCCCCTGCTCGCACTGCTCGATGAGCGTGTCGCGATAGACCTCCCAGGTGAGGTCTTCGGCGACGCCGTTGACCTTCTCCAGCGCCTGGTAGATCGGCACGGTCCCGATCGGCACGGGCGCGTTGCGGATGATCCATTCGCGGGTGTTATGGATGTTGCGGCCCGTGCTGAGGTCCATGACATTGTCCGCGCCCCAGCGGGTCGCCCAGACCATCTTCTCGACCTCTTCCTCCACGGATGACGCCACGGCGGAGTTACCGATATTGGCGTTGATCTTGACGAGGAAGTTGCGGCCGATGATCTGCGGCTCGAGCTCGGCATGGTTGATGTTGGACGGGATAACGGCGCGGCCCTTTGCAATCTCGTCGCGCACGAATTCCGGGGTGACGAAAGCGGGGATGTCGGCGCCGAAGCTCTCGCCCGCCGCGACGCGGTCCTCGGCGCCGTCGAGCTTGGCTTGGCGGCCGAGGTTCTCACGCTCCGCGACATAGATCATCTCCTTGGTGATGATCCCGGCGCGGGCATATTCCAGCTGTGTGACCGGCCCCGTGCCGTCGCCGACCAACGGCTTGTGACGAACGGGGAACTCGCGCGCCAGAAAGCGACCCGTGGCGTTGCCATTGTCCTCCGGCTTGACCTCGCGCCCGTCATATTCGCGCACATGGCCGCGCGCCTTGACCCACTCAGTCCGCGGCCGGGCGAGGCCCTTCTCGACATCAATAGTGACGCTGGCATCCGAGTATGGCCCGGAGGTGTCATAGACCGGCACGGGCGGCTCATCGGCGGAGGGGTGCAGGGCGATGGAGCGGTGCGGGACGCGCAAGCTCGGATCGGCGAGCGGCGCCGTGTATATCTTGGTTGACGCCGGCAGCGGGCCGGTGGTGACCTCCGGCGTCTGGAAATCGTCCTGGGAGAGGGGCTTGTTCATGGGATCGTCTCCTGCAGTCGGCAGGACGGAACGCGGCGCATCTCGCCGCCTCACCGTCCTTCCGGCGCGTTGTCGCGCATCAAGTTCAAAGGGTGCGTCTCAACCTGCGTCAGGTGCCCCTCGGTAGCGCGACTGTGAGGCATAGTCCGAGTCGGCGCAAGGGGTGGAGGCGGCTAGCGCGGGCTGGCTGCGCCGAAGCGCTCGATGCGGCCTGTGGTGCCGCCGGGCGTGATTTCGATGACGTAGAGGCGGTCGTATTCGGTCGCCTCGACGATATCCGCGCCCGGCTCCGCGCCGAGCAATCCGGCGAGTGGCGGGGTGGTGTTGGAATGGCCGACGACGAGGTGGCGCCCCGGCGTGGCTTTCAGCTGCGCGGCCATGGCGGGCAGATCGCGTGGATCGTAGAGCTTCACCTCCAGCCCCGTGGCTTGGGCGATCGGCGCGGCGGTGTCGCGCGTGCGCTTGGTATCGCTGCTGTGAATGTGGGTGAGGCCCGCATCGGCAAGCCGTTCAGCGAGGGCGTCGGCGCGGGCTTGTCCCTCCGCCGTCAGCGCGGGATCATCCACGCCAAGCACTTTCTCCGCATGGCGGACGAGATAGACCGTGTGGCTGTCATCCGCAGCAGGCGCACAACCCGTCAGGACCAGACAGGCCGCGCCCATCATCATGCTGCGTCTGTTTATCATGTCGACCTCCCGCTCTTGCTTGCGTCAAGCGCTAGGGCAGAGGCGGCGGCGTGGCAATCTTTGTACTTAAGCTACCGGCTTGAACAGGAGCGGCTCCAGCACATTGTGCAGAGCATAGGCGTCGACGGACCGCAGGATGAGTTTGCCGTCCGGCGCGTCCGCGACCACGACTGGGCTGCCGAAATCATAGTCGAGCCGAGAATTGGATAGCGCGCTAAGCGGGTAGGCGAAGGAGCCGCGCTGTTCGCCATGATCGATCACGGCGAGACGAGTCTTCGACAACCAAAGGGCGTCGACGCGAGGCGCGGTGCGGTTGCGGCCAAACATTAGGATTCGGCCAACAATCATGGGCAGGACGAAAAAGGCCAAAGCGAGACCCAGCACGAGGATCGGCACCCTTACATCGTCGAGTATTTCCGGGTTCCTGCGGTAGAGCCAAACGACGTTGACCAGGTTAAGGACCATGAAGACCACATAGAGGAGCGCTAGCACCCGCCGCCGTCGCCTGCGCGGCATGGGAGGATTGGGCGTCGGCGCTTTCCCCCAGAGCAAATCTTCCTCCGGCGCTGGCTGAACAGGCTCGACGGGAGGAATGAAATAGCGGTCAATATAGCGGTCCAGCTGCGCAATCATTTCTCGTCCCTCCCATGCATCAGCCGCAGCAGGGGCCGCTCCAGCAAACGGTAGCTGACCATCGCGGCGATCACCGATCCGACCGCGCCCAGCAGTACGAAACCGGCAAAGCTCCCTGCTCCCGGCCCGTCGAGCCAACCCGGCACGGCCAGCACGCGCCGCAGCGCTAGCAGCACCAGAATATGCACGAGATAGAGCGAGTATGACACATCGCCGAGTTCGCGTAGCCAGCCCGGGACGGACAGCTTGCCCGCCCGTTCCAGCGCCGCGACACCGAACAGGATCAACCCTCCCGACAAGCCGTAGACCACGACGCGGTGGCGCATGAAGCTGTGCTGATCCGTGTCCACGCCCAGCAGCAGGGTAATCACGAATATCGTCGCGCCGATCGCGAGCGCGGCGTGGCCCCAGCCATAGGCGGGCGTCCGCCAGCGCAGCAGTGCCGCCGCGCCTGCGCCGATGGCGAATTCGGCTGTCAGCGGGTGGTAGAGCAGCTGCAGCGGATTGTCCGGCAACGCGCCTGTGGCGGGCAGGACGAGCCAGCTCAGCGCGATGCCAGCGCCCCAAAGCAATATCAGCGGTACACGCGCCCGGCCTGGCAGCAGGAGCAGTCCCGCGAAGACGGCATAGAAAACGACCTCAAACGACAGCGTCCAGCCAACGCTGAGCACGGGCATCGCCGATTGCGGCCAGAGCGAGAGTGATGTCAGGAAATAGCCCCAGCCCCCGTCTGCGTCGACGATGTCCGGCGAAGCGGGCTGGCCATAGCTGAGCACGAAATAGAGCGCCATAAGCGAGCAGAATACCCACCATAGCGGGTAGACACGCGCGCCCCGACGCCAAGCAAAGCGTGCGGCCGGGCGCCCGCCGCGCGCGATATCCGCGCCAATCCAGACCATGATAAAGCCGCTGATGACAAAGAACAGATCGACTCCGGCCCAGCCCTGATCCCACGGCCCGGACAAAAACTCCTCGCCCGCCCCGGCATAGACGCGCCAGATCTGGGCCGCGTGAAACAGCACAACCAGAAAAGCCGCGAGTCCGCGCAGGGCCTGAATGCTGAGCAATCGTGCGGGCGCGGGCGGGGTTTCGATACTCATCGGATGGGCTTCGAACGAATGGTCATGGTTACGCCTATGACAGGGTTCGCGCCTCTGCAATCGCACCCCGCTCCGTTAACCATATTCGCTCACCTGACCCTAACTTGCGTGTTGTTAAAACACGTCGTGGCAGCTCACCCTGCCGCTATGTGGGAAAAGGAATTCGGGATGTGGGTGTGTACCAACTGATCTACCAATCGGTCCGAACTGTGGACCTCGACGCGAAGGCCCTCCGGGGTATCGCCGCCGAATCCGCAGTCCGAAACGCCGCCAAGGGCATTACCGGCGTCCTGCTGATGCAGGGCGACTCGATACTGCAGGTGTTGGAAGGTCCTGAAGATGCCGTGCGCTCGGTTTACGACACGATCGCGCAAGACCGTCGCCACCACGGCTGCGTTATCCTGTTCGCCCGCCAGACCGGCCGCCGCTCTTTCGATAGTTGGACCATGGGCTTCTGCGAAGTCGACGAAGACGGCGTGGATCATTTCCGCATGACGATCTCGGCGCTCAGGGCGCGCCAGATGCAGGTGTCCAAGACCACGCGCAAGCTCGCGAGCTAGTCACCCGCGCGCGAGTCCTTGCCCAACTTATCCTCTGAGGCATCGGGCTCGGCGTTCGGCATGACGGCCACCATCGGCCCCAGCTCCACGCCACGCTCGCTGCGGTAGAGCTCCGGCGCGCGGATCATGGAAATCGCGCCGTCGAGATAGAGCGCATTATCCGCGCCGAGCTCATCGCGGAACAATCGCGCGAAGTGGTGGAAGTTCACGGGCGCGTCGCTGATCGCGAAAAACAGCGCGGCGTCGCTGACACCGACCCCGTTGCGGCGGCGACGGCTTTCGCTCTCCAGATTGAACTTCGGATGCAGCGCACCATCGATGACCAGCATTGGCCCGGACTGCGTGGCGAAGTCTGGTTCCGCCTCCAGCACGTCAAAGGCCAGCGTCTCGGTCACGAAAACGCGCGACCCATTCGACCAGAACACGCCGTTCGGCAACATGCCGAAATTGCCCGGACTACCCCCTGTCAGCAACGGAGCCGTCTGCTCTGCGCCTTCGATATAGAGGCCTACAGGCCTGCGGTCGGGATGATACATCCCCGCATTCATGGCCATTACGGGATCGCCGCCGAGATCGGACGCGAGGCTGTCGAAATTGCCCAGCGGTGCGCCGTCCTTTGCGTAGAGGCGCAGCCGAACATCGGCATCGCGCGCAAAAGTGCAGACGATGAAGGGCGCGGCATCGAAAGTGACCGCCTGACAATGGCTTCGTTCAGCGGGTTTCTCGGCCGTCTCCGCCCCGCCGCATGCCGTCAGCAGAGCTGCCGCGAGACCTGCTAGCGGGCGCAATAATCCGGCCCGGTCGGCAGCCCTGCCAGAAAGCTCAGCATATCGCCCTTCAGCGGGCTGCCGCCGTCGAAATGGCGGCTCAGCACGCGCACGGCGTCAGTATGGTTCATGCCCTCATAGAGCTTGCTCTCCACGCGCAGCCCGGCCGCTTCGAGCTTGGCAGCGAGCGCCTCGGCGTTCTTCGGGCCGACCGTGGTGTCGTCCAGTCCGTTGACCAGCATCATTGGCGGCAGCGGGCCGTCGACACGGTTCAGCGGCGCATCATCCCCTTCGAGGCGGCCCGGAAAGATCGTCGTGAACGGCGCGTCTTTCATGGGATAGGCGCCCGTGGGCGCGGCGAGCGAGATGACGCCTGCCACGGTCGAGCAGGTCTTTAGCCCCGACACATCCGGGGCCATCGCGGCCATCAGAACGTTATAGCCGCCCGCGCTGTGACCGACGAGCACGACCGGCTGTCCGCTGAATAGCTCCGCCGCCGCACGCGCCGCCAGCCCGGTGTCGACCACCATGTCGGGATAGCGTCCCTCCGGGTAGAGCCGATAGTTGGGCACGACCACGTGGTAGCCTTCCTTGGTGAAGCCCTCTGCGAGGAATTTGTAGATGTTCTTGTCGCCCTCGCTCCATGACCCGCCGTGCACAAACACCATGACCGGCGCGTCGGGGCGCGGTGTGGCGGCGCGGTAGATGTCCATGCGCTGCCGATCGAGATCGCCATAGGACACGTTCTTGTCCCGGTCGAAACTGGACGACGGCGTGATTCCGTTGAGCACGCCGACGGCCGAGCAGCTGGCGAGCGCAAAGGCCAAAGCCGGGAGCGCTGCAAGAGTGGCGAGGAAGCGTGTTTTCAGTTTCATGCGCCTTGATACGCACGAAAGCCGCCTCCGGGAAATAACCTTTGCACGGAAAGCCGTTTCCCGCGCCTGCCGCGATCAATCCGGCAGACGGTCGATGGCGATGTGGCCGTCCTGCTCCGCGAAGCGCGCGAGCCAGGCCGTGACTTTGGGATAGTCCGCAAGCGCGAAGCCGCCCTGATCCGCGACATGGGTGTAGGCATAGAGCGACACATCCGCGAGAGAACAGGCGTCGCCCACGAACCAGTCTTGATCAGCCAGATGGGCGTCCATGACCGAGAGCGCATCGGCGCCCTTGGTCATAAGCGCTGGCAATTCGCCCGCGCGGCTGTTCATGGCGTAGTGATGTATATAGCGCGCGACCGCGATGGCGGGTTCGTGGCGGTATTGCTCCCAGAACTGCCATTGCAGCATTTTGGCGTGATCATAGGGATCGCTCGGCACGAGATGCGAGCCGTCCGCCAGATAGCGAATGATCGCATTGCTCTCTGCGAGCGTGCGGCCATCGTCCAGCTGCAACAGCGGGATCTGCCCCGCCGGATTGAGCGCGCGAAACTCTGGCGTGTTGGTTTCGCCCGCAATGATGTCGATCGGCATGTGCGTGTAGCTGAGCCCCAGCTGCGCACAGACCCAGCGCACCTTGTAGGAATTGCCAGACGGCAGATAGTCATAGAGGCGCATGGGCCGATCCTTTCATTGCAATGATCGGCTAGACGGATTCGGGGGCTGAGTCCTTTCCCCAGTTGGAAAGCCCCGCTACAGCGCAGGCCATGACAGCCCCCTCCTCTCTCGGCTCACTCGAGCGCAAGCGTCTTCCGGCGGGCGCGGTTCTGGTCGTGGGGGCCGGGCTCGCGGGGCTCTATCTGGCGCTGAAGCTTGCGCCGCGCCCGGTCTATGTGCTGACCTCGCGGCGCTCCTCCAAGGGCTCTGCCAGCGCATGGGCGCAGGGCGGGATCGCGGCGGCTCTGGCGCCCACGGACACGGCGGAAGCCCACGCGCTCGACACCATCGCGGCGGGTGACGGCTTGGTGGACGAGGATATCGCGCGCATGGTCGCCACGCTCGGCCCGGACCGCGTGCGTGATCTGGATAGCTTGGGCGTGCCCTTTGACCGGACCGATGCGGGCGAGCTCTATCTTTCGCTTGAAGCCGCCCACTCCATGCCGCGCGTGGCCCGCGTCAAGGGCGACACGGCGGGGCGCGAGATCATCAATGTCATGGTGCGGCGCGCGCAGGAAGCGGACCACATCGAGGGCCTGATCGGCTGGCGGGCGGAAAGCCTGCTGATCGACGCCCATGGCGGGATCGCGGGCGCGCTCGCCCGGCAGGACACCGGCGCCTTGCTGGCGCTGGAAGCGGACATCACCGTGCTGGCGACGGGCGGCGTCGGCGGACTGTTCTCGGTCACGACCAACCCGCGTACGGCCCGCGGCGACTCACTGGGCATGGCAGCCGTGGTCGGCGCCAAACTCCGCGACATGGAGTTCGTGCAGTTCCACCCGACCGCCATCGACATTGGCCGCGACCCCGCGCCGCTCGCGACCGAGGCCCTGCGCGGCGAGGGTGCAATACTGGTGCGCGCCGACGGGACGCGCTTCATGCCCGAGTACAATCCGGCCGGAGAGCTCGCCCCGAGAGACGATGTGGCGCGCGCGATCTTTGCCGAGATCCAGGCGGGCCGCCCGCCTTTCCTCGACTGCCGGGAGAGCGTCGGCAGCCATTTCCCCGACGAATTTCCGACCGTGTTCGAGAGCTGCATGAGCGCCGGGATCGATCCGCGCATCCAGCCCATCCCGGTCGCCCCGGCGGTGCACTACCACATGGGCGGTGTCGCCACCGACAGCTACGGCCAGGCGTCGCTGCCCGGCCTCTACGCCGTTGGGGAATGCGCCGCGACGGGTCTTCACGGCGCGAACCGGCTGGCCTCCAACTCGCTGCTCGAAGCCGTTGTCTTTGGCGGGCGCGCGGCAGAACATATCAACGGCAGCGACATTCCGGAGCGCAAGGCCGAGGGCGTGCGCGTCCAGCCGTGGCTGTCCATGGGTCCCGACGTCAGCGAGAACTTGCGGAGGAGCATGACCGAGCTATGCGGAGTGCGCCGCAGCGCGCGAGGGCTGAACCAGCTGATCGACATCATCGACCGCCTGATCGACCGGGTGGGGCGCGCCAACCCGCTGATCGCGAGTCACATGATCGCGTCGGCCGCGCTTGCCCGCGAGGAATCGCGCGGCGGACACTTTCGGCAGGATTTCCCGGAGGAAGCGACGGAGAGCCGGAGCAGCTATCTGACCTATGACCGGTTGGAGTAGATCAGCGCTTTACCCTCAGCTCCGATGCCACATCAGCGCGAAGAAGAAAAAGCTCCAGAACGCGAATAGCAGGAAGCCGCCGCTATAGGCCGCGAGCTGCGGCGTATCGGCGTAGATGTGGCTGAGCCCGCGCGCGTCGCTCGTGACGGCGAGACCGTCCATCAGCATGGCGGGCATAGCCATGATCGCGGTCGGGGCGAGCATGTCGTGCTTGGTCCGCCCGGTGAACTTTGCGATCGCGACCACGGCAATGGCTCCGAAAACGAAGTTTGCGACAAACCACAGGACATGGATGATCCCGCCGTCGAACACGACCGGCCCGAGATATTTCATGAGGATGGCGGCGAGCAGCCAGAAGATCGCGCCGATTGCGACAAAGGTGGGCTTGCGGTCCATGATCAGACCTCCTCGTTTTGTGGACGATGCCACAGCAGGGCAAAGAAGAAGAACGCCCAGAAGGCGACGAGCAGGAGCCCGCCTGCATAGGCTTGGTGCTGCGGCTGCACGGCATAGAGCTGTGGCACGAAGCTGAGCGTCAGCCCGTCCATGACCATGGCCGCCAGCGCCATGATGGTCGTGGGCATGAGCATGTCGTGTTTGGTCCGACCGGTCATCCGCGCGAAAATGGGCAGGGTGATCGCGGCGATGGCGACATTCACCAACAGGAATACGGCGCGCAGCGCGGCGCTGTCCCAGAATATCGGGCCGAGCAGCTTTATCGCAGCAACGCCGAAGCCGTAGAATAAGCCACCGATCAAGATAAATGTAAGTTTGCGGTCCATCGAACAACTCCCTGTAGCGATTGCTACATGTGTAGCGAATGCTACAGAGGAGTCAAGTGAGCGTAAAAGATACATATACCGACGCTGTGGCCGGGTTCATTCTGGAGCATGGATTGGGCGCGGTGAGCCTGCGCCCCATGGCCAAGGCGGCGGGCACGTCCGACCGTATGCTCGTCTATCATTTCGGCTCCAAGGCGGGCGCGATCGAGGCGGGTCTGACCCGCATCGCAGAGCGCGGGATTGAGGCGCTGGAGGCGCTGCTTCCGCCCGGACCGCGCCCGGCAACCGAGCTCATGCCCATGCTGGAAGGCATCATGCGCACAGGGGCGTTCGATGCGTCCGTGGCGCTTCTGCTGGAAGTCACGGCGTTGAGCCTGCGCGGCGACGCGCCGTCCAAGCTGATCGCCAATCGCCTGGCGTCGGATTTTCGCGACTGGCTCGCCGCACGCCTCACCGAGCCGGAACGCGCGGCAGAATTGCTGCGCGGGATCGAGGGCTGGGGCGTGTTGAGAGGCTGCGGTCTCGACGCCCCGTTCCCGACGGGCTAGGCGAGCTGCTATGACCCTGCCTCCCCTCCCCCGGACCGTGATCGAAAAACCCGTGCGCGCCGCGTTGGACGAGGATTTCGGCGTATCCGGAGACCTGACTGCGAACCTGCTCGTACCCGAAGCGGCGACCGGATCACTGGTCATGCGCGCACGCGAGGCGGGCGTCATCGCGGGTATGCAGGCCGCACGGCTGACTTATGCGCTGGTCGACCCGGATGCGACATTCGAGATGGTCGTCGGCGACGGCGGCCATGTCGAGGCCGGTACGATCATCGCCCGCGTGTCGGGACCCAGTCGCTCCTTGCTGTCGGCCGAACGTGTCGCGCTGAACTTTCTCGGCCGGATGAGCGGTGTGGCGACACTGACGTCGCGCTATGTCGAGGCGGTCGAAGGCACGTCGGCGCGCATCGCTGCGACACGCAAGACCACGCCCGGGCTGCGCGCGCTGGAGAAGCGCGCCGTGCTGGCCGGCGGCGGCTATGCCCACCGCGAGAGCCTGGCCGCCGCCATCATGATCAAGGACAACCACATCGCGCTCGCTGGCGGCGTCGACGCAGCCCTCTCCACAGTCGTGGCGCAGGCCGATCACATGACCATGGTCAGTGTGGAGGTCGACACCATCGCGCAGCTGCATCGCGTGCTGCCTTACGCGCCCGGCGTGGTGCTGCTGGACAATATGGGGCCGGAGGTGCTGCGCGAGGCCATTGCGGTGGTCGATGATTTCGACGGA
This sequence comes from uncultured Algimonas sp., assembly GCA_937923575.1. Classification (GTDB taxonomy): domain Bacteria; phylum Pseudomonadota; class Alphaproteobacteria; order Caulobacterales; family Maricaulaceae; genus Litorimonas. The sequence goes on along the minus strand of CALDUL010000046.1, from coordinate 5,564 downwards.
CCCCGACCGACGCTGGAGGCTTCGGGCGGAGTGAATTTGCAGACCGTCCGCGCGATTGCGGAAACGGGCGTGGATGTGATCAGCATCGGCGGGCTGACGCATAGCGCGCCGAATTTCGACATAGGCATGGACGCCCAATAAAGTCGGCGTCACCGCGGCATTATCAGATCTGCAGGAAAAATGGTGCTGCGTGACGCGATAATTTGCGATCCGTCCCTCTTGATCCAACCTAGATTAAATCTGTGTCTTTTCTCAATCCAAGATCGGAACTGATCCGTAGCTTCGGCCATTGCTTTGCTGAGTGTCGTGGTCATTAGCGCCCACAACACAGCGAAGGACAACGAGTTGGCATGAGCGACCGCGTCATGATTATCGAAGACGATCCCTTCATCGCGCTCGACATGCAGGACGTGGTCGAGAGCGCGGGCTACGGCGTCATCGGACCGATCGCTTCGCGCGACAAAGCGCTGGAGATCATCGACACGGACACGCCCGACTGCGCCCTGCTGGACTTCAATGTGCGCGGCGGAACGACGGCCATGGTCGCGCGGCGGCTGGAAACGCTCGGCGTGCCCTATATGTTCGTCACGGGAAACAGCCGCGATGTGGAAGCGGCCTTGCCGGAACTCGACGCGCTGATCCGGTGCAAGCCGGTCGCGGCCAAACGCATCATTGGCGATCTTCAAAGCCTGCTGCGCTAGCTGCCGGTCGGCGCCGGTCTTTTAATGACGCGACACGCGCCCCACCTGCTTTCGATGATACACAGCGCCGACAAGATTTCCGACACACTTGCCGCCAGCGGCTTTGCCCTACGCCCGGCCGAAGAGCGCGGCAAAGCCGACTTCGGCTGGCTCCGCTCGGCCCACAGCTTCTCCTTCGGCCAATATTTCGACCCCGGCCATATGGGGTTTGAGAGCCTGCGGGTGATCAATGACGACTGGGTCGCGGGCGGCGGCGGCTTCCCGCCTCATGCTCACGCCGATGCGGAAATCTTCTCCTATGTGCTCTCCGGCGGGCTGCAGCACCGCGACTCCTTGGGTAATGGCTCGACCGTCATGGCCGGCGGCGTGCAATATATGAGCGCAGGCTCCGGCGTGACCCATAGCGAGTTCAACCCGAGTGAGACGGAGCCGATGCAGTTCCTCCAAGTCTGGCTGAACCCCAACGTCTCCGGCGCGGAACCCCGCTACGACACGCTCGACATTGCGCCCGTGGACAAAGACGGCAAGCTCGCTCTGTTTCTCTCGCCGACGGGCCGCGACGGGAGCATGGCGATCCGTGCGGATGCGGACATCTATGCGGCGACCTTGGACGGTGAACAGCAGATTACCCGCGACATGGCCCCCGGCTCACGCGCCTGGGTGCAGGTCGCGCGCGGTTCACTGAGCGTGAATGGTCAGGCCCTGCGTCGCGGCGACGGGCTGGCGATCCGTGAGGCTGGACGGTTGAATTTCGCGGACGGCGCCGACGCGGAATTGCTCTATTTCGAATTCGCGTAGGGACGGATAGCGAGTGCGATGCCCAGCAGGGTGATCGCGCTCGCCAGCACGAAACGCAGCGAGAGGTCTTCGCCCAGCAATGCTATCCCGCCGAGTGCCGCGAGTGGCGGCACGGCGAGCTGCACCACGCCGGCTCTGGATGCCGACAATCCCTTTAGCGCCGCATACCAGACGGCGTAGCCCAGCCCGGACGTGACGGCGCCGGAGACTATGGCGAGTGCGATACCGTAGCCGGACACCGGCCCGTCTTCGCCCAGCCAGAGCCATAGCCCGAACAGCGGCACGGCCAGCAAAGACGCACGCAGAAAGTTGCCCGCCGTGACCACGGACGGCGCACCTGTCCCGCGTCCGAGCAGCGAGTAGACACCCCAGCATAGGCCCGATCCAATCATCAGCGCGGCCGCCAGCGGGTCTGGCTGAGACAGTCCAGGCAGCAGCAACCAGATCAGCCCGCCAAGCGCCAACACAACGCCCAGCACCTGCAGTGAACCCAAACGCTCGCCCGCGCGCATGCCCCAACCGATCATGGTGATCTGCACGCTGGCAAACAGGATCAGCGCGCCTGTGCCGGTCGAGAGCTCCAGATAGGCGAGCGAGAACAGCGCCGCATAGCCGAGTAGCGACAGCGCGCCCGACCAGCTCCCGCCACCGCGCGCATCCCGCAAGCCGACGAGCAAGCACAGCACCGCCGCACCTGACAGGATCCGAACTCCGGTAAAGGCGGCAGGCCCGATCGCGCCGTCGATAATGGCGAGGCGCGCGAGCACGGAATTGCCCGCGAAAGCGACCAGCGCGAGAGCGGTGAGCAGTATGGTGCGCGAGGCGGTCATGAGCGTCATTCTCACCAAAGCTCGCGCGTGGATAGGGCATTTGCGCCGCGGCCCTCGCCTCACCCCCCGATCTCACCTATGGGCGCCCCGACGCCAACCCAGGACTCCGCTATGAAACTCTACACAATGCCCGGCACATGCGCGCTCGCCTGCAATATTGCGGTCGCATGGGAGGACGCGCCGATCGAGATCGTCAATCTGGAGCGCGGCGAAAATCGGCAGCCGGACTATCTCGCCATCAATCCGCGCGGGCAGGTCCCGGCACTTGTGTTTGACGACGGCGATGTGCTCACGGAAGCCACCGCTATCCTCGCCTTCATCGGCGCAAAGTTTGGCGGAGACCCGGAATTCGCGCGTGACCAACCACTGGGCCGGAAGGAAGCGGAAGCGCTCTCGTATCTGTCGAGCGAAGTCCACGCGACGTTCAAGGGGCATTTCGCGCCACAGCGCTTCGCCGAAACGCCACAGGGCGAAAAGGCTGTCCGCCACAAAGCCTATGCCGCGCTGCGCCCCATGTTCGAACGGCTCAATACTATGGCGGCGGAGAGCGACGGCCCGTGGCTGCTCGCGCGAAAATCCTACGCCGACGCCTATCTCTACATCTGCGCGCGTTGGCTCGAACGCACGCCCATCAACCTGTCCGACTATCCCGAGCTGGTAAAACACCAGCAGATGATGGAGTCTGACGACGGCGTGCTGCTCGCGCTCGGACGGCAGGGAATGGCGGTGGCGAGCGGGTAGCGGATAAACCATTGCCCCTGAATCGCCTTAAATCACTCGGAACCGCCCCGACCGCTATCCGTTTATTTGGCAGCATAGGAGGATTTCATTATGCGTAAGACACTATTGATTGCGGCCGTTCTGGCTGCGGGAACATCTTTTCCAGCCATCTCAGTGGCCGCGGATGCGCGCGTCGAGGCACGGATTTCAACTGAAGCCCCGGTCAACCGCCGCACGTCGGACCGGACCTTTGACGTCAAAGTCAAAGGCGCCCGCAATGACGGTCGCAGCGATGTTTATGACGAGGCGCTCTACAAAGCGGCTCGGAAGACCCGCAAAAAGGACTATGACTGGTTCCGCGTCATCGACAGCGAAATCGAACGGGATACACGCCGAACGAGCCGCGAAAGGGGCTTCGAAACCGAATTCGAGCGCACACCTTACAGATCATGCGGCTTGCTGACATGTCGCACGGAATATCGTTCGGAACGCCGCACGACAGTGGAATTCGATTTCGATGATCGTGAAGAGAGCCGCTACACGGTCGAGCTCGAATTCGAAGCCGGATGGGGTACAATGCCCGCAGGTCCGGATGTCTATGACGCCCGCCTCGTAGAGCGTGACTACCGCAGAAGCAAATAGCTGCTGCGCGCTGCCAATCTCTCGAAAATGGAAAAGCCCCGCACCTATGTGCGGGGCTTTTCGCGTTTAGGATAGAGACCCAAGACTGGGCATCGGGGCTACGGCCGCATTACAGCGACTTGATGATCTCCTCGACCATCTTCTTGGCGTCGCTCAGCAGCATCATCGTGTTGTCCTCGTAGAAGAGATCGTTGTCGATGCCCGCATAGCCCGGCGAGAGCGAGCGCTTCACGAACAGCACGGTCGCGGCCTTGTCCACGTCCAGGATCGGCATGCCGGCGATAGGGCTTTGCGGGTCGGTCTTGGCGGCGGGGTTGGTGACGTCATTGGCGCCGATGACAAAGGCGACGTCGGCATTGGCGAACTCCGAATTGATGTCCTCCAACTCGAACACCTCGTCATAGGGCACGTTCGCTTCGGCCAGCAGCACATTCATGTGGCCGGGCATGCGGCCCGCGACGGGGTGGATGGCGTAGGAGACGTCCACGCCATGCTCCTTGAGCGTGTCGGCCATTTCGCGCGTGGCGTGCTGCGCTTGCGCGACCGCAAGGCCATAGCCCGGCACGATGATGACCTTGGAAGCATTCTTCATGATGAAGGCCGCGTCCTCGGCCGAGCCGCGCTTGACGGGGCGCTCTTCGCGGTCGCCGGATGCGGCAGCCGCCGCGTCGCCGCCGAATCCTCCGAGAATGACTGAGATGAAGCTGCGGTTCATGCCCTTGCACATGATGTAGGACAGGATCGCACCCGACGAGCCCACCAGCGCGCCGGTGATGATTAGCGCGAGATTGCCGAGGGTGAACCCCAGCGCCGCAGCCGCCCAGCCGGAATAGCTGTTCAGCATGGACACCACGACGGGCATGTCCGCGCCTCCGATAGGAATGATGAGCGTGAAGCCGAGGATCAGCGTCACGCCAATGAGCGCCCACATCATCCAGGGGGCGGTGCCGCCGCTCGCCACCATCATGCCGACCAGCGCGAAGAAGGCCGCGCCCAGCGCGATGTTGATCAAGTGCCGCGCGGGCAACAGGATCGGCGCGCCCTTCATATTGCCGTTGAGCTTGGCAAAGGCGATCAGCGAGCCCGAGAAGGTAATCGCGCCAATGCCTGCGCCGAGAGCGAGCTCCACCAGCGAGCCGCCCTTCATCCGCCCATCCGCATTCAGAATGCCGAAGCTTTCGGGCGAGAAAAACGCCGCGATCGCCACCAGCACCGCTGCCAGACCCACCAGCGAGTGAAACGCCGCTACGAGTTGCGGCATGTCCGTCATGGGGATCCTCTTGGCGATAACCGCGCCGATCCCGCCGCCGACTGCCAGCCCGGCGCCCGCGAGAAGAAAGCCTGTTCCACCGAGTCCGGCGACGAGCACTGTCGTCACAATAGCGATGAAAATGCCGAGCATGCCGAACTGATTACCCCGGCGGGACGTGGCCGGGGAGCTCAAGCCCCGCAGGGCGAGAATGAAGAGAACCGCACTGACCGTGTAGAGCACGGCGGCAATATTCGCAGGTAGAACCGGCACGCTATCGCTCCTTCTTCTTGTACATGGCGAGCATGCGCTGGGTGACGAGGAAGCCGCCGAAAATGTTTACCGCGCAAAGCGCGACGGCGATGACGCCCGCCCAGGTGGAGATATTCGATCCGCCCTGCGTGCCAGCCGCGACCGCGATCAGCGCTCCGACGATGATGACGGACGAGATTGCATTGGTCACCGCCATCAGCGGCGTGTGCAGCGCGGGCGTGACCGACCAGACGACATAATAGCCGACGAAGATAGCGAGCACGAAAATCGCGAGTTGAAAGACGATCGGCGACACGGCCGCTCCGCCTGCGAGGATGATGGCGATGGTCATGGTCTCTCCACAAAATGAGC
>CALDUL010000045.1 GCA_937923575.1 uncultured Algimonas sp. | reverse complement strand
AGGACTTGCGATCCCTTGAAGTGGTTGATCAGCCCGACCAGAGTGCGCGGCGCGAGCAGGGGAAGGTCCCCCGCCCACGCCGCTTCTGCCCCATTGGGCTCCGGGCAGATCAGTCCGAGATCATGGCTGTTGGCCATGACCGCAGCAGGCAGCGCGCCGGGCACGGCTGCCAATGTTCCGTCGAGCGCGAGTTCGCCAATCGCGGCGAAGCCGATCAGGTCCTCACCCGGAACAACCCCCAACGCGCCCATCAGACCCAGCGCGATCGGCAGGTCGTAATGCGCGCCCTCCTTGGGCAAGTCGGCCGGCGCGAGGTTCACCGTCACGCGCTTGCCGTGAAGCGACAGCCCCAGCGCCGCGAAGGCCGCCGTCACCCGTTCGCGCGACTCCGCCACCGCCTTGTCGGCCAGACCGACTATGGCGAAGTGCGGGCGTGACGCCGTCGTGACCGACACCTGCACATCGACGCGCCGGGCTTCCGACCCTTCAAATGCGACTGTGGTGATGCGCGCGACCATGTCCGTGCTCCCTCAAGCTCTCTTCTAAATGGACAGAGTACCTAGAACAAATCAAGAACTTTTCGACGTTTCGACTGCGGAACGTCTTTGGACACGCAAGGCGGGCCGATCCGTGACGCGGCAGCCGAATTGTGCCTCTGTTCATCTGCCGTTCATTAAGAGGGACAGAAGGCACGGCCACCGGACGCTGTGTGCCAGACGCCTCGATATATTTCGGGAACATGGATTCATTAGCGGCCGGGGGAGTGGGTTCATGCCAGGAGCGAAATACGATCGACCGACAGAGGATTTGATGACCCTCCTCGCCGTCATGGTCATTGCGGACCGGAAGATCATCTCGACCGAAATCACGGCATGGGTGAAGAGCGTGATTTCGGCGTGTCGCCAATCGGACCAGCTGTCTGTTCCGTCCGAAGCCCGACTCTACGAATGGTTCGATGCGGAATGGTTGCCTCTGCGCGAAACGATGACGAACCGCGATCTGGATACATGGCTGACGCCTCTCATCGACCGCGTCCTGAAGGTCTGCAGCCACGCCACTCTGATGGGCCTTCTGGAGGATATCGCCCAATCCGACGGCGAAACGCACATCAGCGAAAAAGCGCTGACAGTTCTCGTCTCCATGCAGGGCGGGCGCTAGCGTCCTCGCCAAGACGGCCCAACGACCGAGCGAGCACGGACGAGCTTTGTCGGCGTCCCGTTCCCCCACAACCATGATGGACCTGCGCCCTCTCTTGCGCCGCCCCGGTCAGCCCGCGCAGGCTCCCACCCAAAGGGAGACCCGCCATGCATCCACGACAGTTCGCGAGCCAAACACCGGATGCCCCGGCGCTGTCGATACTGGACGCGAATGGGGCGGTCACGCGGACGCTGAGCTATGTGGAGCTGGAGCGCCTTGCCAATTCCTATGCCCATGCGCTGCGGTCGCTCGGTCTGTCGCGCGGCGACAGCTTCGCGGTGTGGAAGCGTAACAGCCTGTCCTTTCTTCCGCTCTATTGGGCGGCACAGAGGGCGGGGCTGCTGATCGTTCCCGTCGCGGTGCATCTGTCGCCGAGCGAAGTGGACTATATACTCGACAACAGCGGGGCCAAGGTTCTGATCACCGATGGGCGCGTGGGGGCGATCTCTGACTTCGAGCCCTCCCCTTCCCTGCAAGGCCGCGTCTATTTCGCCGATGATCCCGTACCGGGTCTGCCGGATTGGAACGCGCTGGCCGCCGAGCAACCGACCACGCCGATCGCGGATGAAAGCGCAGGCTATCACATGATGTATAGCTCCGGCACGACGGGTCGGCCCAAGGGCATCAAGCCGGTTCTGCCGGATGACGACGTTCAGCACGTCCATCCGTTTACGCCGCTCATGGCCGCGCTCTACCAGCTCTCGCCCGCGACGCGCTATCTTTCGCCCGCGCCGCTCTACCACGCGGCACCTCTTGTCTATTGCACGCTGATCCACCGCGCGGGCGGGCAGGTTTTCGTCATGGACAAATTCCGGGAGGAGGCCTTTCTGGCCGCGATTCAGAACCACAAGATCACCTTCACACAGACCGTGCCGACCATGTTCGTGCGCCTGCTAAAACAGCCCGCGGAGATCCGCGCGCGCTACGACGTTTCCAGCCTGACCCATGTGGTGCACGCCGCAGCGCCCTGCCCGGTCGCGATCAAGCGGCAGATGATCGACTGGTTCGGGCCCGTGATCCACGAATACTATGCCGGCACGGAAGGCAACGGCATGACCTATACCAATAGCGAAGACTGGCTGGCCCATCCGGGCACGGTCGGCCGCGCGATCTACGGCCAGTGCTTTGTGTGTGACGAGGAGAGCGGCGAGGTGCTGGGCGCGGGCGAGACGGGCACGGTCTATTTCGGCGGCGGATCGGAGTTCGAATATCACGACGACGCAGCAAAGACCCAAGGTGCCCGCAACCCGGTCAACCCGGACTGGACGACGCTGGGCGATATCGGTCACCTGGACGCGGACGGCTTTCTCTATCTGACCGACCGCAAGGCCAATATGATCATCTCCGGCGGGGTGAACATCTATCCGCAGGAGACGGAGAATGTGCTGCTCGAGCACCCGTCCGTGCTGGACGCTGCTGTGCTCGGCGCGCCCTGTGCGGAGATGGGTGAGCGGGTGAAGGCTTTCGTGCAGCCCGTGCCGGGCGCCAACGTCGACGGGCTGGATGCCGCGCTGATCGCCTTTGCACGTGAGCGCATTAGCCACGTCAAGGCGCCGCGTGAGGTGGAGATCGTCGAGAGCCTGCCGCGCACGGAAAGCGGCAAGCTGCTGAAGCGGGTACTGCTGAGCTAGACGCCCGCCCGACGCCTTACGACCCGGAACGAAAAAGGCCGCCCGTGTAAGGCGGCCTTCTCATCTACTCAGATCAACCGAGGCTAGATGTCGGTTGCGTTCTCATCGCCGAGGCGGCGGGCATAGGCCTCGTCGACTTCGGTGTGGTCGTGGTCGCTGCCACCGTCGATGCGGGGCAGGACGGAGAACTGGTGGAAAGGCGGCGGGCTGGAGATGGTCCATTCCAGCGTGGTGGCGCCTTCGCCCCAATAGTTGTTCCCGACCTGGCGTTTGTTGCGCATCAGGAAGGCCTCGATGACGACCGCGAAGAAGACCACGACCGAGGCGAGCGTGATGAACGCACCCCAGGAGGAGACTTCGTTCCACAGGGCGAATTCCGCCGGATAGTCGACATAGCGGCGTGGCATGCCGTTCAGGCCGAGGAAGTGCTGCGGGAAGAAAATCACGTTCACGCCGATGAAGAACAGCCAGAAGTGAACCTTCGCCAGGAACTTGTTGTAGTCGTGGCCGAACATCTTTCCGTACCAGTAGTACCAACCCGCGAAGATGCCGAAGACGGCGCCCATGGACAGCACATAGTGGAAGTGCGCCACGACGTAGTAGGTGTCGTGGAAATAGGTGTCGACGCCGGCATTGGCGAGCATCACGCCGGTCACGCCGCCGATGACGAAAAGGAAGATGAAGGCCAGCGCCCACATCATCGGGACCGTGAAGCGAATCGAGCCGCCCCACATGGTCGCGAGCCACGAGAACACCTTCACGCCGGTCGGCACGGCAATGACGAGCGTCGCGAGCACGAAGTAGGCTTTGACGTTCACGTCCATGCCGATGGTGTACATGTGGTGTGCCCAGACGACGAAGCCGACGACACCGATCGCGACCATGGCGTAGGCCATGCCGAGATAGCCGAAGATCGGCTTGCGCGAAAACGTCGAGATGATGTGGCTGACGATGCCAAAGGCTGGCAGGATCATGATGTAGACTTCGGGGTGTCCGAAGAACCAGAACAGGTGCTGGAACATCTGCGGGTCACCGCCACGCGCCGGGTCGAAGAAGGCGGTGCCGCCCTCGATCCGATCAGTGAGCAGCATGAACAGCGAGGCGGCCAGAACCGGCAGCGCCAGCAGCAGCAGGAAGGCCGTGACCAGAACAGCCCAGGCAAACAGCGGCATCTTGTGCATGGTCATGCCGGGGGCACGCATGTTCAAAATGGTCGTGATGAAGTTGATCGCGCCGAAGATGGACGAGAAACCCGCCGCCAGAAGGCCGATGATGATGAAGTCGAACGCCGGTCCGGGCGAGCCGGTGGTGGATAGCGGTGGATACATCACCCACGCCCCGCCAAAGCCATTCCCTTCCGCCGCCCCGGGCACAAAGAAACTCACCAGCAGACAGATCAGCGCCGTCGGCAGCAGCCAGAACGACAGATTGTTCATCCTCGGAAACGCCATGTCGGGCGCGCCGATCATGATCGGTATGAACCAGTTGCCAAAGCCTCCGATCAGCGCGGGCATGACCATGAAGAAGATCATGATCAGGCCGTGCATGGTGACGAACACCAGATAGGTGTGCGCGCTATCGAACACGTCGATACCGGGGCTCATCAGCTCCATGCGCATCATGAACGACAGATAGCCGCCGATGACACCGGAGATGATGCCGAAAATCAGATAGAGTGTGCCGATGTCCTTGTGGTTGGTGGAATAGAACCACCGCGCGAAGAAACCGGGTTTTTCGTCGTCATGCGAGTGCGTGACGGGAATGTCTGCGCCGGGAAGTGCGACCATTGTCTTTGTCTCTCTCTAGCGTCTAGCGATTGGCAGCGGTCATGACCGCGCCAGATGTTTCGTTGAGGTCGAGGCCTGCGAACTTGTCCTCGGGCTCGCCGCCGCTCGCGATATAGGCCGCGAATTCAGACTGGCTGACGACCTTAACCTCGATGGGCATGTAATAGTGGCGGATGCCGCAGATCTCGGAACACTGGCCGTAGAACGTGCCTTCCTTGGTCACTTCGAACCAGGTCTCGTTGATGATGCCGGGCACGGCGTCCATCTTCACGCCGAAGGCCGGCATGGCCCAGCTGTGCATATTGTTCACGCTCGTCACTAGCACCTTGACCTTGGTGTTGACCGGCACGACCAGCGGCGCATCGGTCGCGAGCAGATAGGGCTGGCCGACGGCCTTGGCCTGGGTTTCGTCCAGCGGGTTGGAGACGAACTCCTCCACATTCTCGAAATCGGGATAGGAGTAGGTCCAGTTCCATGTCCCGCCGACAGCCTTCACGGTCAGCTCGGTCTCCGGCAGGCGGTCCTGCTTGTAGAGCAAGCTCATGGACGGCACGGCGATGATGACCAGCAGCACGACGGGCAGGATGGTCCAGACCACTTCGAGCAGCGTGTTGTGCGACGTCTTGGACGGAACCGGGTTCTTGCTCTCGCGAAAGCGCAGACAGATGTAGATCATCAGGCCGAACACCACGATCACGATGCCGGTGATGATCACCTGCACCAGATTGTGCACGAAGATCAGGTCTTCCATCACGGGCGTTGCGGCGTCCTGCAGGAACCAGCCGTTCGCCTCGGGACCGTACTGGTCACCCACGTCGCGCGCGAGCGCATGCGCTCCCGTCACCAGGGCCAGAAGGCCCGCACTCAATGCTGTCACGGCGTGTTTGGCGCGCATGTGTTCCTCGTCTGGTGTAAACAAAGGACGCATCGCGCCGCTTCGTCGTTCCGATATAGGCTCTTTTCCGCGAAAAAGGGCGGACTTTCAGGACGCGGATTGTCGCATCCGCATAGCAAAGCCAGCCGCGTCCCGTGGTTGGGAGCCGTCTGCGGCGCGCCTTAGCACGTCGCCCCGACGAATAAAGCCCCGCGCCGAACTGTTTTGCAGAGCGAAAAGGGGGCATTTTCTAGAACGTGCGCCGTCGCAGTTGTGCGCTTTCCCAGTTGTGCGGGTGGCAATCGCCCTTAACTAGGGCGCATGACAGATTTCGTATTTGACGACAGCGACCTTTCGGCCGCGCAAGCCAATCGCATAGTGGACGACACCTTGTCCGGCTCTGACGACGGCGAGCTGTTTGTCGAGCGCTCGTCTTCCGAAGCGCTGTCATTTGACGACGGTCGGCTGAAGACGGCGAGCTTCAACGCCACAAGAGGCTTTGGCCTGCGCTGCGTGGCGGGCGAAGCCAGCGGCTTTGCGCAATCTTCCGAGCTTTCCGCCGCGTCGCTGGGCCGCGCGTCGGACGCCGTGCAGATGGTGAAGCTCGGCCATGACGGCACGATGTCCTCCCCGCCGCGCCGGACCAACACATCGCTCTATCCCGACATCGACCCAACAGAGGATCCCGGCTTTGCGGACAAAGTGAGCTTGCTCCAGCAGATCGACGGGTTCGTCCGCGCGCTCGACCCGGAAGTCGTGCAGGTCTCGGTCACGCTGGCAGGCTCACGTCGCGCCATCGCAATCCTGAAAGCGGGCGGTCACCGCATTGACGATATCCGTCCCATGGTGCGGCTGAACATCAGCGTCATTGCGGAGCGCAAAGGCAGGCGCGAGTCCGGCTATGTCGGCATTGGCGGCCGCAAGCCTTATGACGAGATCACCGATCCGTCCGTCTGGCAGCCGCTGGCCCGCGAAGCGCTGCGGCAGGCGCAGGTCAATCTGACATCCGTCGATGCGCCCGCAGGCCCGTTCGATGTCGTGCTTGGCCCAGGCTGGCCCGGCGTGCTGTTGCACGAAGCGATGGGTCACGGGCTGGAGGGCGATTTCATCCGCAAGGGCACGAGCGCGTTTGCTGGCAAGCTCGGCGAGCGCGTCGCTTCGCCTGGCGTGACCATTGTCGACGACGGCACTATTCCCGGCCGCCGCGGCTCGCTCTCGGTCGATGACGAGGGCACGCCGTCCGGCCGCAATGTCCTGATCGAGGACGGTATTCTCAAGGGCTTCATGCAGGATCGCCTCAACGCGCGGCTGATGGGTGTCGATCCCACCGGCAATGGCCGCCGCGAAAGCTACGCCCACGCCCCCATGCCGCGCATGACCAACACATTCATGCTGGGCGGTTCGGTCCCGCAGGAAGAGATGATCGCGGAGCTGGACGACGGCATCTATGCGAGCAATTTCGGCGGCGGTCAGGTCGACATCACATCCGGTAAATTCGTGTTCCAATGCACCGAGGCCTACCGCGTGCGCAAAGGCAAGATCGAGGAGCCGCTCAAGGGCGTCACCCTCATTGGCGACGGCCCCAAGATCCTCCAGCAGATTCGCCACATCGGCAATGACATGGCGCTCGACCCCGGCATCGGCGTCTGCGGCAAGGCCGGCCAAGGTGTGCCAGTGGGGGTCGGGCAGCCGAGTCTCTATGTCGAGCAGATCACGGTCGGCGGGACGGCGTGAGCGGCGTCAGTCAGAACTTTCTCAAGATGGCTTGAAGGCATTTTGACATCTGACGCCCCCTGCACTGATAAGTGATGCGTGTTGGTCCTAACCCGACAGCCCACTTACCGGCCATGACGTCTTACTCTAGCTTCAAGGTTTATGAGCCCCCGAGCAAAAAACCACCATATCGTCCCTAAGGTCCTGCAGAGGGCTTTTGCTATCGGCGGGCAGCCCAACAACATTTGGAGGGCTAAAAGACTGCCGCACGGACAATACACAGAACCACAGCTAAGAAACTTAGCCAAGACTTTCATGCGCAAGGACTACTACACGGTCAGCCAAGGTGGAGCCAAATCCGACATAGTCGAGCGCAGTGTTTATGGACCTATCGATGACTTCCTTGGCCGGCTCCTTCCCCAAGTCGCCGCCAACGTGCAAGCCGGGGTAATATCGAATTTCGATCCAGAAGCCTTGGCGAGTTTGCAAGATGTCGTTCTACGCATGGCAAAGCGGACCCCGGACTTCATGCAGGGCATTGATGACGCCGAAATCGGCAGAGAGTTCATAGGAAGAATACTTGAAGACCCGCTAAGGGAGCTTACCGTTAACGAACGCGCACATTACGAAAGCGCACTTCAAGACGAAAAACATTTGAAATTCGTCGGGCGGGATGTCCAGGTTAGAGCTACGCTTAACACAAGCGATCGTGTCGCGCAGGCCATGTCTGAATATGTTCCGCGCTGGGGCATCATCAGGTCGAATCATTCGCTGATCCTATCGAGCCGAATGGTCTATCGGATTGGCAATGGCAGCTCCAATGGACTGATGAATAAGAGGATGGAGATGTGGATGCCCATCACCCCAAAAATTTGCTTGGTTATGCTGCGTGATCCGAGAAACGAAGTGCCGCACATCAACGAATTAAAGCCGACCAAAGTGCGAGAAGCGAACCTCTACGCGGCGAAAAACAGTCACGAAATCGCGTCGCATTCTCGCAAGTTACTCTTGTCACTCATTGCACCTCGCTGAACCGAATAACGTGGTCGAAACCTCCTGGCTTGCATCATTAGTGGTTCCCCACTCAGACGTTTTCGCGCCATAGACAGCCATGACCCAAACTCTCCTCATCATAGGCGCCGGAGCCGGCATTGGCGGACATGTCGCGAAACGCTTTGCGCGAGATGGCTACCACTGCGTGTTGGTGCGGCGCTCTAATCAGGCCGGCTTGGACCGGATGGTGGCGGAAATCGAGGCCGAAGGCGGCGCGGCGACGGGCGTGTTGCTGGACGCGACGAAGCCGGAGGTTATCGAAGAGCTGGTCGAGCGCACCGAGCGCGACATCGGGTCGATCACCTGCGCGCTGTATAATCTCGGGGCTCAGATCGGGAACCGGCCTCTCGCCGCGACGAGCGCAAAAATGTTCGAGCTCGGCTGGCGCATGGGGACCTTCGGGCTGTTCCGGCTCGCCCAAGCGCTGATCCCGCACATGGTTAAAAGGGGTGACGGCACCATCCTGGTGACGTCTGCCACGTCTGCCGTGCGCGGCAATGCGGGTCAGCACAGCCACGCCGCCGCCATGGGCGGACGGCGAATGCTATGCCAGAGCCTGAATGCCGAATTTGCGCCACAGGGTATCCACATCGCCCACATCGTCATCGACGGACCCGTGGATGCGCCGGACACGCTGGGCCGGATGCTGGGTGATCGGTTCGAGGACTACAAGCGCTCGCGCGGGCCGGACGGGCTGCTCGACCCGGCAGCCATTGCGGAGACCTATCACCACATCGCCCACCAGCCGCGCAATGCGCGAACCTTCGAGCTGGACTTGCGGCCATGGACGGATGTGCCGTGGTGGAACGACAATCCGTGACGTGCGCCTTCGGGCGCGTGTTTAGGTCGGATGCGGGACGATGGGCGACACACCAAACCTCCCCTCATCCCGGGCTGGACCCGGGATCCATCTCCCGATGGTCCGGTAGAGGCAAATGGTGAGGCGCTCGACCGCTGTCGCGATCGTCCCGGCCCATAAGCCGGGAACGCCGCTTCGCGCCGTGGTCCTCCTGCGTCGGACGCTAGCCTAGAAACATCATGCTCGCTTCGCTGCGCGTGTTGTCCCTAGGCTGTGTCGCGTTCAGCTCGATCTACAGAGATCTGGCTATTACCATCTTCATGATCTCATTCGTCCCGCCGTAGATCCGCTGCACACGGCTATTCCGCCACTGACGCGCGATCGGATATTCGTTCATATAGCCATAGCCGCCGTGCAGCTGCAGGCAGCGGTCCATGACTTCGCATTCGCGGTCGGTGACCCAGTATTTGGCCATGGACGCGGTCACCGTGTCGAGCTCGCCGCGCAGGTGCTTTTCGGCGCAGTCATAGGTAAACGCCTTGCAGACCGTGACGATGGTCTTGATCTCGGCCAGCTCGAATTGCGTGTTCTGGAAGTCGATGATGCGTTTGCCGAAAGCCTTGCGGTCCTTGACATATTCGACCGTGTGGCGGAGCGCCTTTTCCATGGCTGCGACGCCTTGCACGGCGATGTTGAGCCGTTCCTGCGGCAGCTCCGTCATGAGCTGGATAAAGCCTTGGCCCTCTTCCTCGCCAAGCAGCGAGTCGGCCGGGACTTTCATGTCGTCGAAGAACAGCTCGGCCGTGTCGGCCGCTTCCTGGCCGACCTTGTCGAGCACGCGGCCGCGGCGGAAGCCCTCGACCTCGTCCGTCTTGACCATAAAGAGCGATTTGGAGTGCTTGCCCTCCCCGCCCGTGTCCGCGACCACGATCAGCAGATTCGCCGTGCCGCCATTGGTGATAAACGTCTTGGAGCCGTTGATAACCCAGCCATTGCCGTCGCGCTTGGCGGTCGTCTTGATGCCCTGCACATCGGAGCCGGTGGACGGCTCGGTCATGCAAATCGCACCGACCAGCTCGCCCGTCGCCATCTTCGGCAGCAAGTCGCGCTTCTGCTC
>CALDUL010000044.1 GCA_937923575.1 uncultured Algimonas sp. | reverse complement strand
TTGTCATAGACGAACTTCGGCAGCAGAACCCCGGCCCGGCCCTGCGCCCGCGCGCGCTGCTCTGCCGCGCCGAGGTAGTCGTCGAACTGCTCCAGCCGCGAAATATAGGCGCGAGCGTCCGCTTCAGACTCCACGCGGTGGAAGTTGATGAGAAAGCTTGGCAGATCGCTATGCGGGCCGCCCATGTGCTGGAAGACATATTCATTGCCGATGAAGCCGTGGCTTTCGAGCCAGTCCTCCTGCTCAAATTCGAATAGTTCGTAGGACATGCGCGCCTGCGGGTCCAAGCGGTCGATATCGAAGTCGCGGCGCATTTCGGTCAGCCAGCTGCGGCGGATAGAGGCTTCCTCGTCGATCGCAACTTGGCTGATGTCGTCCAGCTTATCCTTGCCCTCCGCTTCGCCCAGATAGGTCCGCAGCATGGGCGAGCGCGCCAGGCCGTCTTCGTAACGTGCGGCGAACCACTCATTGATACGCGCGGTCTCCTGCTCGACCAGTTCCTCTCGCGATACGCTGTCATTGCTGCCACACGCCGTGAGCACGGTGGTGCCCAGCAGGAGCGCGGCGAGAAGTGTGGTGGCGGTCGTCTTCATCCCCACAGGGTTTCGCATAAGGACAAGCTTGTCAATTAACTGACAGGTCGCAAATGCCGCGCTAACGCTGTCGTGAATGAGGATGCGATGAGCGATTTGATTCTGACGGACGCGCGCAACGGTCGACGCCTGGCTGGCTGGGCGGGCATGTTGTTGTTGCTGTTGATCGCGCTGGGCGCAGCGCTCTGGAGCGTGATCTATTGGGGCGAGATGGAGACCGGACTGCGGGTGTTGATCGCGGGCGTCGGCGCCATTGCCGCGATCCTGTTCTCCGCACTGCTGATCGTGATGCGGGCTGCCGGACGCGATGAACGCCGGGCGGCTGGTCGCGACAAGCTCTATAGTCGCGCCTTCTTCGAATCCGTCCGGCCGCAGCTCATCACCCGCGCCGGGCAGCCGGTCCATGCCAACCGCGCCTATCTCGACGTGGCCGCCAAGCTCGAAGTCGATGTGCTCGGCGATGCGCCGCCAGCCGTCGACCGCCTGTTCACGACCAGCGAGAAGGAAGGCGCCGCCGCCATTTTTCGCCTGCACCATATGAGCGCGGCCAGCGACCGGGCGTCCGAGGAGCTGAACCTCGTGTTGCCCGACGGCACGCTATCGCGCTTTCGCATTTCCGTCTCGCGACTGGGTCAAGGTGATGCCGATCTTCTTTGGCAGATCGACGAGATTGCCAGCGACGACGATGCCAGTGCCACACTCACCAAAGCACCGGTCGGTCTGTTCTCCTGTACGCGCGATGGTCGTGTGCTGTCGGTCAATGACACGCTGGAACGCTGGCTCGGTGGGCACGACGCGCTGACCCCTGCTCACATCAAGGAATTTGTCGAAGACCCCGACGCATTACTGGGAAGCGATGCCGAGCATGGCAAGACGGTGCGCGCTGATACCCGCCTGATTACCCGCAAGGGCGTGGTGACGCCGACCGTCATGATCGCACGCTGGTCCGCGACAGATCTTGGAGAGATGGTCGCCTCTGTCGCCCTACATGGCCATGCGAGCAAGCCCACCCCGCCCGCGGCGCTATCCGCGCAGAAGACGGTGGGATCGGCCAAGCAGGCGGGCGCGGCGGCTGCGTCCATTCCGTTCGGCGTTCTGCATGTGGACGGCACCAAGCTGATGCAGGCCACGGTCAGCTATGCCAATTCAGCCTTTGGGGATCTGGCTGGGCGCGAGGATATCGTCGGCCAGCCCTTTGCCGCGCTCTTCACGCCTGGCGCGCTCGCCCCGCTCGTCGGCAAGGCACCACAGGAATGGGCGGTGGGCGGCTCTACCGATGTCATGTTGGCGGGCCCTGACGCGCGGCCGGTTGCGCTCTATCTTGTCGCGGACGAGGCCAATCCTGAGCGGTTATGGGCCTATCTCGTCGATACGACGGCGCGCAAATCGCTCGAAGAACAGCTGCGCCAGAGCCAGAAGATGCAGGCGATCGGGCAGCTCGCGGCGGGCGTCGCGCATGACTTCAATAATTTGCTGACCGCGATCCGCCTGAATGCGGATGAATTGCTGCAGCGCCACCCCGTCGGTGATCCATCCTATCCGGAACTGCAGAACATCAACGCCACAGGCGCGCGTGCGGCCGCTCTGGTCAAGAAGCTGCTTGCCTTCTCGCGCCAACAGACGCGCCGCGCGGAACGGCTGGACGTGTCCGAGTCGCTCACCGAAATGTTCGTGACGCTAAAACAGACGCTCGGCGGACAGGCGCAGCTGGAAATCAGCCATGCGCGCGATCTTCCGCCCGTGCTGGCCGACCGCTCGCAATTCGACAATGTGATCATGAACCTCTGCGTCAACGCACGCGACGCCATGGAGCAGCAGGGGGGCGGGCGCATCACGATATCCAGTGAACGCGTCGATCCGGATACTGTCGAAGATGTCAGCCTGCGCAGCACGCTAGCCGCGCTGCCGGGCGAGGAGTTCGTACGTATTTCGGTTGCGGATACCGGCACGGGCATGACCGATGTGGTCAAGGCGAAGATCTTTGAGCCCTTCTTCACGACAAAGGACCCCGGCAAGGGCACCGGCCTCGGCCTGGCCACCGTTTACGGCGTCATTCAGCAATCCGGCGGACATCTATCCGTCGACAGCACATTGGGTGAGGGGACGACGTTCCACGTCTTCCTGCCTGCCGCGCCGGAGCTGACGGACGCCGAAATCAAGGCCACTGCCGTCGCGCCAAAGATCGAGCGCAAGCCCGCTGATCTGGCGGGGCAGGGCAACATTCTCTTTGTCGAGGACGAGGCGTCTGTCCGCGTCATCGCCGCCAAGAGCCTGCGCAAGCGCGGCTATCAAGTAACCGAAGCCGAGGACGGCGAGGAGGCACTCGAAATCCTCGAAGATGCCACAGAGCCTTTCGACCTGCTGCTCTCCGACGTCGTCATGCCGGGGCTCGATGGTCCGGGGCTGTTGAAACAGGGTAGACCACTGCTGGGCGATGCGCGGATCGTCTTCATCTCTGGCTATGCGGCGGAGCGGTTCTCTGACTTGCTCGCCGAAGAACCGGATGTGACCTTCCTGCCCAAGCCGTTCACGTTGGCGGAACTGGCAGAGAAAGTGAAGGCGGAGATCGGGGAGGCACGCTGAGGCAGAAAAGCTTTCGCAGAACAGGAGGCGCAACTCCTAGCCCCTGGCATTTGCATAGGACCTCGATTTCATCGCCCCTCTCCCTTGAGGGAGAAGGTGCCCGAAGGGCGGGTGAGGGTGTCGGATGTCCGAGAGACTCTCCCAAATTGAACACCCTCATCCGGCCTGTCGGCCACCTTCTCCCTCAAGGGAGAAGGGCGTTGTCTGGTAGAATGGGGCATCCACTAGAGCATCGATGAGTAGCCAAGCTCTCCTGTCCGCACCTCATGATTCGTCTCCGCCCCCTGCACCCCGCCGTCACGCCAGATTCCCTTCATTACCGTGGCACACTATATGCGGACCTTGAGACCTAAATTTGTCTCAATGGCACAACATCGTGTGCTGTAAATACTGTTCCATCTTTGTTCTTTTCGATTGCAACGCTGGAACAAACGTGAAACAGAGTGTCCACGGCAGTCCAATTCCAGCCGTTGCAATCATGGGGGAGCGAAGGGCTCCGCGCCCCCCGTTTTTGGAGACTTCTCATGGCGAGAAATTCGAAACC
>CALDUL010000043.1 GCA_937923575.1 uncultured Algimonas sp. | reverse complement strand
GGTCATGGCCAACAGCCATGATCTCGGACTGATCTGCCCGGAGCCCAATGGGGCAGAAGCGGCGTGGGCGGGGGACCTTCCCCTGCTCGCGCCGCGCACTCTGGTCGGGCTGATCAACCACTTCAAGGGATCGCAAGTCCTTGCCCGTCCCGAAGCCGGACCCCTGAGGCAGTCGGGGGAGCGCGTGCCGGACCTGCGCGACGTGCGCGGGCAGGACACGGCCAAGCGCGCGTTGGAAATCTGCGCCGCCGGTGGCCACAACCTGCTGATGGTCGGCCCGCCCGGATCGGGCAAGTCGATGCTGGCCGCGCGCCTGCCTGGGTTGCTGCCGCCGCTTTCGGCTGCCGAGCTGTTGGATGTGTCGATGATCCACTCGGTCGCGGGCTTGCTGGAACGCGGCGAGCTGACGCGCGCGCGGCCCTTCCGCAGCCCGCACCACTCCGCCTCCATGCCTGCGTTAGTCGGCGGCGGGACAAAGGCGCGGCCCGGCGAGGCGAGCCTTGCCCATCGCGGCGTGCTGTTTCTCGACGAGTTACCGGAGTTCACGGCCCACGTGCTCGACAGCCTGCGACAGCCGCTGGAGACGGGCAAGATCTCGGTGGCGCGCGCCAATGCGCACATCACCTATCCGGCGCGCTTTCAGCTGGTCGCCGCAATGAACCCGTGTCGCTGCGGAACGGCCGGCGCGGACGGGATCGCGTGCCGACGGGGCGAACGCTGCGCGGCCGACTATCAGGCACGCATCTCCGGCCCGTTCATGGACCGGATCGACATCCAGATCGACGTACCTGCCGTGACGCCCGCCGATCTCGCCCTGCCTCCCGCAAAAGAGGGCACGGCCGAGGTCGCCGCGCGTGTCGCCCGCGCGCGCGCGGTGCAGCACGCCCGTCAGGACGGCATGACCAATGCGGAGCTGCCGCAGCACCGGCTGGACGAGGTCGCAGCGCCTTCTGAAGACGGCCGCGCCCTGCTGCTCAAAGCCGCCGAGACTTTGGGCCTGACCGCGCGCGGCTATCACCGCACATTGCGGGTCGCGCGGACCCTCGCCGATCTGTCGGGCTCGGATTCCGTGCACCGCCTCCACATCGCCGAAGCCCTCTCCCACCGCCGCGTCCGTCGAGCCCCACAACCGCAGGGATATGGCCAGGCCGCCAACAGGTCATCGGGCCGTTCCCCCCGCAACCCGTTCTACAGCTAGCCGCATCCATCGCCCGGGTCAGTCAAAGCGCGTCACCCAAAACTATCCCGTCTTCGGCAACCTTAAATTAAGGATGTTTGGGCAATCGCACCCATGAAGGCGTGCGAGCATGTGGCAAGCACGCCGTCGGGGGAGCCTGATGCAACAGTCACCGGACGATATTTTCGCCGCCCATTTCTGGGCCTGGCCGGACCCGGCGCTTAAGCGCGACGGTCTGGGGCGCGTGCTATTTGTCAACGCCGCTTTCCTGCAGCTCTTCGGCGGTCGCGTCGAGGATTGGCGCGGACAGACGGTCGGCGGTTGGCACACACCGCAGGCCGGAACGGGCCCGTCGCGCTTTGAAATCCGCACGCCCGCCACGCCGACACTGGGTGAACAGGTCTATGACTGGGTCGAACTGCCCGGCGCGGACGGTTCCGCCTTTGCCTTGGCGCGCAATGTCACGCCATTCGTCGAAGCCTCCACTCCGCCGCCCGCCGCCTCGCAGCAGCCCGTCGACGCGGCCCCGGCCTATGAAGATCACCAAACCCAGATCGACGCGCAGGTCGATGCGTGGTCGGACGCTGCCCAAGCGCCAGCTGTACCAGTCGAGGCTGAGCCCGCCGAACACTATGCGCCGCAATCCGATGCGTCGCAGACGGACATGCAACAGCCTGCCGAACCTGTCGCTCTACAAGCTGTTGACATCGATCCGTCGATCGATGTTCCGCCCATCGACGTGCCCACGATCATCGTGCCGCCGATCGAAGCCGCGCCGCGCATTCCGACGCCCGCCGCGGAAGAGCCCGCCGCCGCCCCGGAAATTCCCCCTGAGCCTCCCACGGCGGCCGACACGTTCGAGCCGCGCGCGGACGTCGAGACCGCGGCTGTATCCGCACCAGTCGATGCCGCGCCCGCCCCGGCCTCGTCAGAGCCCTCTCGCGAGCGTGATTTCGAACGCCGCGCCCTGCCGATCGAAAATGACGAGGCGGTTCTCGGCAGCAATTGGCGCGACGCCGTGATCGCCAAGGCCGTCGGTGCCGTAGAGCCCGAGCCTGTCCAAAACGACATCACCGCTGCTGCTCACAATGTGCCGGCTGAAGACGCCGACAAGACCATCCGTATCCTGCTCGCCGAAGACAACGCCATTAACGCCCTGCTGACCCGCACCTTACTGGAAGCAGAAGGTCACACGGTCGAAACGGTCGAGGACGGCCTGCAGGCTGTCGAGGCCATGAAGACGTCGAGCTTCGATCTCATCTTCATGGATATGCGCATGCCGAATATGGACGGGCTGGAGGCGACCCGGAAGATCCGCACGCTCGGCAATGTTCCGACCGAGCTGCCGATCATCGCGCTCACCGCCAACGCCTTTGACGACGACCGCAACGCCTGCTTCGACAGTGGCATGAACGACTTCATGACCAAACCCGTCTCGGCCGAAGAGCTGTCGGAAATGGTTGATCGATGGGCGTTGAACCCGCCGCAAGCGCTGGCGAGCTAGAGCTGGGCGCGCAGCCGCGCCACATCCCGCCTTGTTTCCGTCTCCGATGACGGGCAGGGCGACTGCCATGAGCGAGACCCCCGCACCCGACTTGCATTCTGCCCCCGCCCCGCTTTCCGGGCAGGATCGCAGCTTCGTCCATGCGATCCGCAGCTATCTGCAGCCCAAGATGCTGGCCATGTTGCTGCTGGGATTGGGCTCGGGCCTGCCCTTCATGATGCTGGCGTCGAAACTGTCGCGCTGGCTGGCCGAAGTCGGGGTGGACAAATCGACCATCGGTTTCTTCTTCTGGATCAGCCTCGCCTACTCCCTGAAGTTTCTCTGGGCTCCGGTCGTGGACCGCGCGCGCATTCCGGGCCTCACGGCGTGGCTCGGGCAGCGCCGGTCGTGGATGATGGTCGCCGTGCTGGGCACGATGGTCGGCATGAGCCTGATCGCCAATTCCGACCCGCGCCCGGACAATCTGCTACCCCTGGTGATCGGTGCGTTCGTGCTCGCCTATTCGGGCGCGACACTCGATATTTCGGTGGATGCCTGGCGGATCGAATCCGGCACGAATGAGGAACAGGCGAGCTTCGCCGCCGTCTATCAGCTGGGCTACCGCTTCGCGATCATGCTGGCGGGCTATGCGCTGGTCTTTGCCGATTTCACCAGCTGGCGCGGCGCCTATCTGGCGAGCGCCGTCGTCATGGGACTGATTGGCCTTCTCATCCTGTTCGTGCGCGAACCTGCCGTCGTGGAACGCCGCGCGGTAACGGGATTCAAGGACGGGCTGCGCGCCAATGTGGTGGAGCCCTTTCTCGACCTGTTCACCCGGCTGGGCCGCTGGCTGATCCCGGTGTTTGCGCTGATCATCCTCTACCGCCTGTCGGACTTCACCATGGGTGTCATGACCCAGCCGCTCTATGAGGAGCTGGGCTATTCCAAGACGCAGGTCGGTCTGGTGCAGGGGACGTTTGGCCCGTGGCCGATGATTGCGGGCTCCTTCATCGGCGGGCTTCTTGCGATACGATACGGTCTGATGCGGACCCTGTTCTATGGCGCGATCATCATGATCGCCACCAATGCCGCCTATGCCTGGCTGGCGCTGCAGACCGATGCCGCGACGTGGAAACTGCTGGTCGCGATCTTCTTCGACAATATCGCGCTGGGCATCGTCGGGACCGGTTTTATCGCCTATATGTCGGCCATCGCCTCGCGGCAGTTCGCGGCGACGCAATATGCGCTGATGACCTCGGCCTGGTCGTTCTTCAACAAGATCATCGCGGGCTTTTCGGGGCTGCTTTACGAAGCGGTGGGCAGTTTCCTGTTCTTCCTGATCACGGCGGGATTCGGCATTCCCGCTATCGTGCTGCTGCTCTATATCTGGCGTTTCGGCTCGCCGCTCGCGCGCGGGGAGGCGCAACCGTCCACACAGCCGACCGCCCCCTGACCTTTGCGCCTGCTCGCTTTCCTGCCACAATGGCGCTTGTGAGCACCGCAACAACATCCAAGCCCACGCCCATGATGGTGCAATATCTGGCCATCAAGGACGAGGTCGGCCCAGACGCGCTGCTATTCTACCGCATGGGCGATTTCTACGAGCTGTTCTTTGACGACGCCGTGCGGGCGGCCGCGACGCTCGATATCGCGCTGACCAAGCGCGGCAAACATGCGGGGCAGGCGATCCCGATGTGCGGCGTCCCGGTCCATGCCTCCGAAGCTTACCTCGCGCGGCTGATCCGGGCAGGACACCGCGTGGCCGTCTGCGAACAGACCGAAGACCCGGCGGAGGCCAAGAAGCGCGGCAGCAAATCGGTCGTGCGGCGCGAGGTCGTGCGACTGGTCACGCCGGGTACCATCTCCGAAGACTCGCTGCTCGACGCCTCGCAGAGCAATATCCTCGCCGCCGTATTCATCGGCCGGGCGGGCGATGCGGCGCTGGCTTGGGCGGATGTTTCGGATGGGAGCTTCCACTCCGCCAGCGTTGCGCCGGACGACCTGCTCTCGGAACTCTCCGCGTTGCGGCCGTCCGA
The DNA here is from genome assembly GCA_937923575.1 of uncultured Algimonas sp. Lineage (GTDB taxonomy): Bacteria > Pseudomonadota > Alphaproteobacteria > Caulobacterales > Maricaulaceae > Litorimonas. Next base: position 13,263 of record CALDUL010000043.1, on the reverse strand, counting down.
ACTGTTGTTGCCCGAAGCGCTCTATGCCGATTGGGCGGAGGCCGGCTTCGCGCTCACCCCGCTCGCCGATGTGCGGTTCGATCGGCGCGCGGGAGAGAGCCTGCTGAAGGACCGCTTCGGGCTGGGCGATCTGTCGGGTGTCGGAGATTTTGCGCCGGAAGAGATCGCGGCCGCGGGCGCGCTGGTCGGCTATGTCGAGCTGACGCAGGCGGGCGGGCGCACGGCGCTGTCGGCTCCGCAGCGTCGCGAGCGCTCCGGCTGGCTGAGCATCGACGCCGCCACCCGTGCCTCGCTGGAAATCGATCGCACTCTGGCGGGAAAGCGCAAGGGCTCGCTGCTGTCGGTTATCGACCGGACGGTCACAGGGCCGGGCGGACGCATGCTCGCGGACCGCGTCACCAAACCGCTGACCGATGTCGCGCGCATTCGCGAACGGCTCGCCTGCGTCGCGCAGCTGGCAGCCGAGGACGCGTGGCGCGCGGCGCTGATAAGCGCGCTCAAGGGCACGGGCGATGCGGCGCGAGCGCTGTCGCGGCTGCAGCTGGGACGCGGCGGGCCGCGTGATCTGTTGACCGTGCGTTCGGCTATTCTGGCGGGTGAGGCGGTCAATGCGGATGCGGCGACGCGGCCCTCCTTGGGTATCGTGCCTGGGCTCGCCGCGCTGCTTGAAAGACTGTCGCTCTCTGACAAGGCCGAGCTCGCGGCTTTTGCGCGCGATCTCGGCAAGGCTCTGGTCGACGATCCGCCCATGCAGGCGCGCGACGGCGGGCTGGTGCGCGCGGGCTGGTCGGCGGAAATCGACCGACTGCGCGGCGCCCGCGACGAGACTCGCCGTTCTGTCGCCGCGTTGCAGGGGCGTTACGCCGCGCACTCCGGCGTCACCGCGCTCAAGATCAAGCATAACAACGTGCTCGGCTATCATATCGAGGTGAAGCCGCGCTTCGCCGATCAACTGCTCAATGTGGAGCCCTTCATCCACCGGCAGACGCTGGTGTCGGGCGTGCGGTTCACCACTGTGGAGCTCGCCGAACTGGACGGGCAGATCAGCGGCGCTGCTGAGAAAGCGCTGGGGCTGGAGCTGGAAGAATATGAGCGTCTGCGCGCCCGTGCCGATCACCTCGCCGAGCCGATCCGCCATCTCGCCAATGGGCTGGCGGAGTTGGATGTGCATTCCGCGCTGGCGAGCTGGGCGCTGGAAGCGGGCGCGTGCCATCCGGTGGTGGACCACTCTTTGCATCTGGAAATCGAAGCCGGGCGGCATCCCGTCGTCGAGGAAGCCCTGCGCCGCCAGTCGGCCTCGCGGTTTACGCCCAACGACACCAAGCTCGACGGCAAGGGCGCGGAAGCCGCACGGCTCGCGCTGATCACCGGTCCAAACATGGCGGGTAAGTCGACTTACTTGCGGCAGAGCGCGCTCATCGTCCTGCTCGCCCAGGCGGGCTCATTCGTCCCGGCAGCGTCGGCGCATATCGGCGTGGTGGACCGGTTGTTCTCACGCGTGGGCGCGTCGGACGATCTCGCCAAGGGCCGGTCTACCTTCATGGTTGAAATGATCGAGACCGCCGCCATCCTCAACCAGGCGACGGAGCGCAGCTTCGTGATCCTCGACGAGATCGGACGCGGGACAGCGACCTTCGATGGGCTATCGATTGCTTGGGCAGCGGTGGAGCATTTGCATGCCGTCAACCGCTCCCGTGCGCTGTTTGCCACCCATTATCATGAGCTCACAGAACTGGTGTCCGAGCTCGATTTCGCCGCGAACCTCTCGCTCCATGCGCGCGAGCATGACGGCGATCTGGTCTTCCTCCATGATGTGCGAGAGGGCGCGGCGGACCGCTCCTACGGTATTCAAGTCGCCAAGCTCGCGGGCCTCCCGCCAGCCGCCGTCGCACGCGCAAAGGCCGTGCTCGACAAGCTGGAAGCGGACGGAACAGATCTGGGCGTGTCCGACCTGCCATTGTTCAACGGCGCACCGCCCGCCGCTGTGGCCAAGCCGAGCGCCGTAGAAGACGCCATCAGAAATCTCGATCCCGACACGCTTTCGCCTCGCGATGCGCTGGATCTCGTCTATGACCTGCGACGCAAATTGACTGAGAGCTGATGGCCCGCAAACCGATACCGATTCCCGAACGACCCGATGCTCCGCGTAGCAATGTCGGCATTCGCGACCTGTCCGAGCAGCTCGCCGCCTGTGCGGCGGCCAAGGACCCGCGTGCGTCCGTGCTCGCAGCGTTGAAGGCGGCGCTCACTGACGGGCTGGCGCAAGCGCGGCAACTCTTCGACAACGGCCGCACGGACGGGTTGGAGACCGCGCGGCTCATTGCGGCGGTCCACGACATCGTGGTTGGAGCCCTGTGGGACTATGCGACCGGGTTCGAAATTCGCGCGTCCAATCCAACCGAGAGCGAGCGCGTCGCGCTCTGTGCCGTGGGTGGCTATGGCCGCGCGGAAATGGCACCGCATTCGGACCTCGATCTGCTGTTTCTGACGAATGACAAGAAGGTCAGCGCCCATGTCGAACGGCTGACCGAATATGTGCTCTACATGCTCTGGGATCTGGGGCTGACCGTCGGTCATTCGGTGAGGACGGCGGATCAGTCCGTGAAGCTCGCCAAGGACGATCAGACCATACTCACGGCGTTGCTCGACCTGCGTTTCCTGCGCGGCGACGAAGACCTCGCGACCGAGCTGCACACGCGTATCCGGCGCGATCTGACCAAGGGATCGGGCCGTCCCTACATCGCGGGCAAGCTCGAGGAGCGCGACGCCCGCCACGCGCGAGAGGGCAATTCGCGCTACGTCATCGAGCCCAATATCAAGGAGGGCAAGGGCGGTCTGCGCGATCTCCACGTGCTCTATTGGATCGGGCGGTTTCTGGACAAGAACGGCGTCATCAACGACCCGCAGGACGCAGCCGGCTATGTCGAGATGGGACTGTTCGACCAGCAGGCCGCCGACCGATTCCAGCGCGCGGCCGATTTCCTCTGGCGTGCGCGGCACAATCTGCATTGGAGCACGGGCCGCGCGGCCGAGACACTGTCCTTTGACAGGCAAGTGGAGCTCTGCCGCCTGATGGGTCATGCCTCGGGGCCAGTCGAAGTCGCGGTCGAGCGCTTCATGCGCGAGTATTTCACCAACGCGAAAGAAGTCGGCGCGCTGACCCGGATTGCCTGCGCCAAGCTGGAGGCCCAGCGCGCGATCAAGATTCCGAACCTCTACGCGCTGCTGCCCGGACGGCGCAAAGACCTGCGCAATCCCGATCTGAAGCTTAACACAGGGCGGCTGGATTTCCGGGATCCGCTAACCATTCGCGACGACCCGTCCATAATTCTGCAGATTTTCGAGACCGCCGGACGGCGCAATCTCGACATTCACCCGGACGCGCTGCAGGCGATCGATTTTCGTCGCAATTTGATCGATGCGGACTTCCGCCGCGATCCGGAAAACGCGGCCATCTTCACGCGCATGCTGCACACGGCGAAAGCGCCCTATGCCACGCTGAAGCTCATGAACGAGGCGGGCGTGCTGGGCCGCTATCTGATCGAGTTCGGCGGCATTGTCGCGCGCACCCAGTTCAACATGCACCACGCCTACACCGTCGATGAGCACACGCTGCGCCTGGTCAGCGAGGCGGACGATCTGCTCGATGCGCGCAACGAAGACATGCCCGTCGTCAACGATGTCGCCGCGCAGCTGACGAAGCAGGAACGGCTGATCCTGATGCTGACCTGCCTGCTGCATGACACGGGCAAGGGGCATGGCGATCAATGCGTGGAAGGCGCTCAGCTGGGCCGCCGCGCCTGCCGCCGCCTCGGACAGCCGCGCGAAGTCACCGAGGCCGTGGCCTGGCTGATCCGCTCGCATCTGGAGATGAGCGAGACGGCGCAGCGGCGCGACATCTCGGACCCGGAAACAGTGGCGGAGTTCGCCCGTCTCGTCGGCTCGCCCGCGCGGCTGCGGCTGCTCTATGTGCTCACCGTCTGCGACATCCGCTCGGTCGGGCCGGGCATCTGGAACGATTGGAAGGCCACGCTGCTGCGCGGGCTTTATCAGGCTGCGCTGGCCTATCTCGACGGGCGCGAGGAGTTGAAGGACATCGCCCAGGCCAGCACGCTGGAGGAGCAGCTGATCGAGCGACTGCCCGGCGATATGGGCGCGCGTGTCGCGCCCGTTCTGGAGCGTTTCGGGCCCAGCTATTTCAACCAGTTCGACATGACACAATTGCTGCTGCACACGCGTTTCATCGACTCCGTCGTCGAAGCCGGATTGGAACACGGCGTGCAGACGCGCGTGGACCGCAAGCAGGACGCGACCGAGCTCTGGGTCATGACCCACGACCGACCCGGCCTCTTCGCCGACCTCGCCCGCGTCATCGCGTCATGCGGGGCCATGGTGGCGGGTGCGCGGCTGCATACGGGGCCAGAGGTAGAGGGCAGGGACGGCGCGACAGTCCGGCAGGTCTTCAACGTCTTCTATCTGCACAATTCCGACGGCCACGCCTTCGGTGCCGATAGCGGCCATGCGCGCGATCTGCTGACGCGGCGCGCGACGGCCGTGCTGGTCGATGGCAAGGCCGATATGACCATTCCCGACCCCATTCGATCGCGCCGATCCGAAGCCATCCCGGTCAAGTCCAAGATCAAATTCTCCGACTCCGCGCGTGGTGACACGACGATCATCGAAGTCGAGGGCCGCGACCGCCCGGGCCTGCTCTGGGCGCTGGCGCAGACCCTATATGAGCATGATCTGTCCGTGCTTTCGGCCCATGTCGAAGGTGTCGGCGAGCGCGCCGTGGATTGCTTCTATGTGCGCAAGATCGGTGAGGACGGCCAGCTGGATGAAGCCTTGCGCAAGCGTGTGCGGGCCGCGCTGAAGACGGCGCTGGCGGGACCGATCGACAAGGTCGCCGCGTAAGTCCGATGCGGCTGCTGCGCTCCACCGCCATTATCGCGTCACTGACGCTGGTCAGCCGCGTGCTGGGGCTGGTGCGCGACATGCTGGTCGCGCGCTATCTCGGCGCGGGCGGAGTGTCGGACGCCTTCTTCACTGCCTTCAAACTGCCCAATGTCTTTCGCCGCATGTTCGCCGAAGGTGCGTTCAACGCCGCCTTTGTGCCGCTCTATGCCAAGCGCATCGAGCAGGACGGCGATGCGGCGGCGGATCAGTTCGCCTCTGAGGCCGCCAGCGCGCTGGTCGGCACGGTCGCGATCATCGTCATCGCGTTCCAGCTCACCATGCCGATCAGTCTGAACGTGATCGGCTTCGGGCTGGACCGTGTGGCGGACGCGGACGGCGTGTCGCCCTACCGGCTCGCCGTCACCTACGCGCTGGTGACCATGCCGTACTTGCTCTTCATGAGCGTGACGGCGCTGTTCTCCGGCATATTGAACACGCGCGACCATTTCGCATTGGCGGCGGGCGTGCCGATCCTGCTGAACCTCTGCATGATCTCCGCGCTCATCGTCGCGCCGCAATTCGGGCTCGACCAGCGCGGCATCGGGCTGGCGCTGACAGTCGCGATCACGCTCTCGGGTCTGCTGCAGGCGGCCGTCGTGGTCTGGGGTGCGAAGCGCGCGGGGTTCAAGATGACGCTGAAACGTCCGCGCCTGACACCCGGCGTGCGCCGCCTGCTGACCCTCGGTATTCCTGGCATCATCAGTGCCGGGATCACCCAGATCAATCTTCTGGTCAGTCACAATATCGCGACGACGCAGGACAAGGCGGCGAGCTTTCTGACTTATGCCGACCGGCTCTATCAGCTCCCGCTTGGCATGATCGGCATCGCCATGGGTGTGGCGCTACTGCCGAGCCTATCGCGGTCCTTGCGGGCGGGCGAGGACGCGGACGCAATGGAAAGCATGAACCGCGCGGTCGAGCTCTCCATGCTGTTCACCCTCCCGGCAGCCGTCGCGCTCTTCACCATACCCGAGCCGTTGATCTCCGGCCTCTATGAGCGCGGGGCCTTCACGGCGGACACGACAGCGCAAGTCGCCCGCGCGCTGCGCTGGTTCGCGCTGGGCCTGCCCGCCTTCGTGCTGCTGAAGGTGCTGACGCCCGCCTTTTTCGCGCGCGAGAACACCAAGACGCCGATGGTCTGGGCGGGCGTGAACGCGGTGATCAACGTCGTCGTCGGCTACGCATTGTTTCGTCAGATCGGGTTCGAAGGCCTCGCCATCGGGACGGCCGTCGCCGCTTGGGCGAATGTGTTCGGGCTGTCGCTGATCCTGCGTCGTGACAGGCACCTCGTGCTCGACCGCCGCTTGCTGACGCGGCTGCCTCGGATCGGTCTGGCGGCGCTGGCGATGGGCGGGTTTCTCTGGTGGGGCGTCCGCTTCGTGCCGGATTTGAGCCAGACCGGTATCCTGCTCGACCTGTTGTCGCTGCTGCTCATCACGGGTGCAGGCGCGGCCGTCTTCGCAGTTGCCGCAACCGTGCTGCGCGCCTATGGCCTCGCCGAGCTGAAGAGTGCCCTGAAGAAGCCAGCCCGATGAGCCAACCAGCCCGATAAGCCAAAAAGAGGCCGACGTGACCGACCACGCCCCCACACAATACACCGGCCCTGACCGCGTCTTCTCCGGCGTGCAACCGACGGGCACGCTGCATCTGGGCAATTATCTTGGGGCCTTGCGCAAATTCGCGCGGCTGCAGCACGACCACGAATGCGTCTATTGCATCGTCGATCTGCACGCCATCACCGTGCCGCAGGAGCCCGGCAAGCTCGCGGATCAGACGCGCCACATCGCGGCAGCCTTCCTCGCGGCGGGCGTGGAGCCGGACAAGGCACTGGTCTATGCCCAATCCTCTGTGCCTGCCCACACCGAGCTCGCCTGGTATTTCAACTGCGTCGCCCGCATGGGCTGGCTGCAGCGCATGACACAGTTCAAGGACAAGGCGGGCAAGAATAGCGAGGCGATGAGCGTCGGCCTGTTCGATTATCCCGTGCTCCAAGCCGCCGATATCCTCGCGTTCAAGGCGACCCATGTACCCGTGGGCGAGGATCAGAAGCAGCATCTGGAGCTGTCGCGCGACATTGCCGCCAAATTCAACCGTGACTTTGGCGAACCTGCCGGAGAGCCCGATTTCTTCCCATTGCCCGAACCGCTGATCGACGGTCCGGGTGCGCGGGTTATGAGCCTTCGCGACGGAACCAAGAAGATGTCGAAGTCCGACCCGTCCGATGCCTCGCGCATCAATCTGTCGGACACACCGGAACAGATCGCCAAGAAAATCCGCAAGGCCAAGACCGACACGGGCGGCGTGCCGGGTGATGCGGACGGCCTGGACGGTCGTCCCGACATCGCCAATCTCGTCTCGATTTACGCCGCACTTGCCGATACGTCCGAGGCGCAGGTGCTCAGCGATCATGCGGGATCCCAGTTCGGCCCGTTCAAGGCCGCGCTGGCCGAGGTCGCGGTTGAAGCACTGCGGCCCGTCGGCGATCTGATGCGGCGTTATCTCGCGGACCCGGAAGAGCTCGACCGCATCATGTCGCGTTCCGCGGATCGCGCGCGAGAGATAAGCGAGCCCGTCATGGCGGATGTCCGCCGCATCATCGGTTTCCACGGGAGTGTCTCTTGAAGCACATTGTTCTTAGCGCCGCCGTCGCGCTCGCCGGCTTTACGGGTCTCGCCGCTTGCTCTGGTGACACGGCGGCCGATGCGCCCCGTGTCGAGATCAGCAGCGCCTATATCAAGCCGCCGCTCGCGGGCCGCGACATTGCGGCGGGCTATTTCGACGCGCAGGCCATCGGCGCCGACGCCGCCCTGATCGGTGCGTCCAGCCCGGTCGCCACGCGCGTGGAAATCCACACCCACACCATGGACGGCGGCGTCATGCGCATGCGCAAGGTCGACCGCGTGGAGCTGCCCGCAGGTGAAACGGTGCGGTTCGAACCCGCCGGCTATCACTTGATGATGTTCGGGACGGACTTCGGCGACGCGACGGATGCGAATGTCACGCTGAGCTATGCGGACGGCCAGACAGTCACGCTGAGCGTGCCGGTGGGCGAGCCCTAGTCGAGCCTCAACACCTCTCCGGGCGCGACCAGACTGCTCCGCCGCTGCGTCTCCGACAGCGCTCGCCTTAGCGCTTGCAGGCGGATATCGACCGGGGGATGGGTTAGCGACAGCGCTTGGCTATCGCGGTGCAACTCCACACCGGCCGCCCAGACGCGGACGGTGCCGTCGATATCGAACCCCGCATTGCGCATCAGCACCAGCGCGTCGGCATCGGCCTGCAACTCCACATCCCAGCGGCTCGCGCCTTCGGCCGGCGGGCGGATCACATGCGCCATTTCGTGGGCGATGATGAAGGCCAGCCCGCTGTCGTCGCCCGCCTGATCGACCAGCGCCGAGGACAGATCGATCTCGCGTCCATCTGTGGAGGCATTGAGCCTGTCAGATTGCACGACAAAGGCCGGAATGGCGCAGGCCGTATCGGGGTCGATCGCGATCGCCTGCGGCCCTTGCTCGGTCTCCAGTGTCAGCGGCGCGGCGTCGGACACGGGCCAGCCTGACAGAATGCGCTCGCCGCGGCGAATGTCGGCGTCGTCGGCCGGGCTGTCCGGCACCACGAAATGCACGAAGCGTCCGTCCTCCTCGATTTCCATGAAATGCATGGCGAGCGGCCGGATCGGCTCTGGATAGTCCGAGAGCTGGTGCGTCGACAGGCCGATGTCGGGGCGTGTGACCGAGCAGATCGGCGCGTTGGCGACCCTGAGCGCGCGGCTGATCCGCGCGACCCTTTCAGCGCGTGCGCGGTGGACTTTCAGAATGTCCGAAAACATCGCGTAGCGGTCGGGCTGCGAAACGGGCGTGATCGGCGTGTCGTCCTGAAAGGCGCGCTCCGCCCGGACGCCGACCTTCGCAACGGAAACGACCTCCTTGCAGCCGGACAGGACGACACAGCAGCCCAGAAGGAGTGCGCCCGCAAACCTATTCATCCGGTGCATCCTTGAAATTCGGGATCAGAGCGTCTCCCGACGCTTGCTTGGCCTCGATCTCCGCGCGGGTGGCGGCAAGGCGCAGATAGCGGTCGGGGAAGGTCGGGTGGGTCTTGGCGCGGTTGACGGATCGCGGGTCGACCTCTGCCAGCCTGCGCCAGACGTCCTCCACGCCGTCCGGGTCGAACCCCGCCCGCACCATGTAGTACATGCCGACGTAATCGCTCTCGCTCTCGAATGGACGTGTGTAGCGCGTCGCCCCGCCCGACAGCAGGAAGTTCACCACCGACTTGCGGATGTGACCCATGGTATTGTGCGCGAGCTCATGCCCGACAATCAGCGCCAGCTCGTCGTCGCTTTCGACGAAATCCATCATGCCCGCGCTCACGGTAATCGTCCGGCCATTGGCATAGGCATTGATGGCGGAGCCGCTTTGCAGCCGCAGTCCGGATGCGCAGGTCATCTCCGGAACGATTTCGACGGAGAGCGTTTCTGCACCGCGCTGCACGGTGAGCGGTCCGCCCGTTTCGCCCAGCATGTCGCGGATGACCGATCCGCCGACCGGCTTGCCGTCGCGAAGGATTTTGTCTCCGGGCCGGAGCCCTGCGCGCGAGGCCGGACTGTTGGGTGCGACGACGAAGACGCTCGGATACTCACCCGCGCCGAGCTCGCGCAGGGCGGCCGGGCGCAGCCGCTTGCCATAGCTGTCCTCGCTATGCAGCTGCACGCCGATGGTCGACCGGGTCTTCGGGCAGAGCGGGGCATTGGCGAGCAGGATCGGCCGCGCGATTCTAACGAGCCGCTCCATATTCGCACGCCGGGTGGAGAGCGCGCGGGTCTCCTGCGTGCGGGCTTCGCTGGCCATGGACCGTGCATCGACCTCGGGCAGGCGCGTCGCCGTGCCCGCGCAGGCCCCGATCAGGCTTGCGGCCACACTCAAGATTGCAAGCGGCCTCCACATGGACCCACCATGCAAAGCCGCTCTGCTGCGTCAACGGATACTTGCACCGGTGGCTCCCGCTCGCCACATACGGCTCATGTTTATCCAGACTGAAGACACGCCGAATCCGGCGACCCTGAAATTTCTCCCCGGCAAGGATGTGGCCGGACCCGGCGCGACGCCGGTGGAGTTCACGCGTGGGTCGGATGTCAGCACCGCGCCACTCGCTGAGATGCTGTTCATGATCCCGGACGTCACCTCGCTCATGTTCGGCTCCGACTTCATCTCGGTGACCAAACATGCGGACGCGCAGTGGAAGCATTTGCGCCCGGCCGTGCTCGGCGCAATCATGGATTTCTTCGTCGCGGGCGGCGTGCCCATGGCCGAGCAGATCGCGCGTGCCGACCCCGAAGAGCGGGTCTATGAGGGCGAGACCGCCGAGATCGTCGAGCAGATCAAGGAGCTGATCGAGCTGCGCGTGCGCCCGGCGGTGGCGCAAGATGGCGGCGATATCGTCTTCCGCCATTTCGAGGAAGCGGACGGCACGGTGTTTCTGGAAATGCGCGGCGCCTGTGCTGGCTGCCCGTCCTCGACCATGACACTGAAGCACGGCATCGAGAACTTGCTGAAACACTATGTCCCGGAAGTGACCTCGGTCGAAGCCGCTGCCTGATCTCCCATGCTTGTTCTCCAATGTTGATCTTGGGACTCGATACGACCGGACGGGACTGCTCCGTCTGCCTGACGCGAGGTGACGCGATCGTCGCACAGGCGTCCGAGCCGCTGGGCCGCGGCCATGCCGAACGGCTCGCGCCCATGGTGGTCGAACTGCTCGCCTCAGCGAACGTTGCGCCGGCGGATATCGCGCGGCTCGCCGTCATTACCGGTCCTGGTAGCTTCACGGGCCTGCGTGTCGCGCTCTCCTATGCCAAAGGTTTCGCCCTGCCGGGACGCTTGCCTATCATCGGCGTGGACCGGCCGAGCCTTGCGCTGCTGGACGCGCCCGATGCGCTGGCCGTGATCGACATCCGCCGCGGCGACATGGCGGTGGCGGCATTTGGCGAGCCGCCGCGCGTGGTGACGCGCGACGACGCAGAGGCGCTGATCGCCGCCCATCCCGGGCCGATTCTGCGCGACCCACCCATTGATCTGGCCGCAGCCTGCCGCCTTGCGCACCGCGCCGTGCCGGCTGATTATCCGCCGATCCCTTTCTATGGCCGCGCGCCGGATGCCAAGCTGCCGGGCGGGATCGCGCCGCCAGCACGGGTGTGAGCCCACGCATTCTTCAGCCCGTAGATGCCCTGCGCATGGCGGACATCCACGCGGCCAGTTTCGATACCGGCTGGTCCGCGCTAGACTTCTCGGTTCATGCCGCGCGTGATCTGTGCCTTGGTCTCGGCACGCCGCTGTCCAGCTTCTGCGTCATCCGCCGCTCGCCAGAGGACGCGGAAATCCTGACGGTCGCGACCGACCCGGCCGCGCGTGGTCGCGGGCAGGCGGCGGCGGTGCTCAATGCGGCCACGGCTGAACTCCGTCGCTCCGGCCAGCGGCAGCTTTTTCTCGAAGTCGCCGAAGACAACGCATCTGCGCGCGCGCTCTACGACCGGCTCGGATTTCAGCCGATCGGTCGCCGCCCCGGCTATTACCGCCGGGCTGACGGGCGGGTCGCGGCTGTGACTTATGAGCTGCGGCTATAGCGCGTTGCTCTGCTCCGAGCGCGCGCATTGAATCGATGCCGACCGCGACGTCGGCGCGGGATGGGTGACCGCCCGCGTCCGGCCAACCCCGCGCTGGACGGATTGCCACAGTCGCGCTAACCCAAGCGCATGTCCGAATCCGAGAGCTGGCTGGAACGAAAATGCGTCGAGCGCGGTCTGCGCCTGACGGAGCAGCGCCGCGTGATTGCGCGGGTGCTCTCTTCCTCCGACGACCACCCCGACGCCGAAGAGCTCTATGCCCGCGCATCGCGGATCGACCCCAAGATCAGCCTTGCAACCGTCTACCGCACGGTGCGCCTGTTCAGCGAAGCGGGGATCATCGAAACCCACGATTTCCGCGACGGTCGCGCCCGCTATGAGAGCGCGGATAATGAACATCACGACCACCTGATCGACGTGCAATCCGGCGAGGTCATCGAATTCGTCGACGACGAGATCGAAGCCCTCCAGCACCGCATCGCCGAAAAGCTCGGCTATGAACTCGTCGACCACCGCCTCGAACTCTACGGCCGCAAGAAAGTCTGAGCTCAAGCGGCCAGCGTGCGCAGTGCCTCGTAATCCTCCATGCAGTTCCTGTAGATCTCCGCATGTTCCGGCGCGACGTCGGGCAGCGCGCCGGGCGGCTCCCCGAAGCCTGTGGAGCGGATGACATTGTCGTACCAATAGGGTGCCCAAGGGCCGTCTTCGGGGCGGGTGCCGGCTTTCCAGCTGAGCATGGCGGGGTCGAAGGCGATCCCGAACCCGTCTTCGCAGATGCGCTGCAGCGCGGCTCCCGGATCGGAGAGTATCGTGTCCGTCTCGATAACGAGCGACGCGCGGCCGGTCTGCCGGCTGACCTCTGCGTGGATGTCGCGCAGCGCGGAGAAACCGAGGTCGGCGGCCGCGAAGTCCGGGCGGCCCTTGGCGTAGGAGGCGATAACCCGCGCGGGGTGGCGCAGGATCAGAACGTGCCTTGCCTCGCTCATCCAGCCACGCGGCACGCCCGCAATCATGTGATGCGCCATGTGCTTCTGGAAGTGCAGCCGCGTCGGAACAGGCGCCGCGATGCGCTCCGCGACGATCTGCGCATTCGCCTCGCATTGGGCAAGCGTCTCCTCTCGGCCCGGATGTTCCGCACCGGTCAAGGCGAGATAGGCGGCGAAGAACGGCTCGTCCCAGCAGGTCGTGTCCGCCCGTGCACCAAAGCTGCGCATCATCGCCGTCGAGATATTGCGCGGCCCCGACCAGAGGCAGATCGCTTGGCTCATGGCCCCACTCAAGGCTTCTGGGCCCCGCTCGCGATTAGCTCCAGATAGAGCGACTGCAGCCGCTCGACCATCGGCCCGCGCTCGCCCGAACCGATGGTGCGGCCGTCGATCGTGCCGACAGGCGCGAGCCCTGCGAAGGTGCCGGTGGTGAAGGCCTCGTCGGCGGCATAGCAGTGGCGCAGGGTAAAATTGCGCTGGTGGACCGGGATGCCGTTGGCCTCGCAGAGCTGAATCACCTTCAGCCGGGTGATGCCGTAGAGACAATAGTCGCCCGAAGACGTCCAGACTTCCCCGTCCCGCACGATGAAGAAATGCGTCGAGTTGCAGGTTGCGACAAAGCCGTGCGGGTCGAGCATGATGGCCTCGTCCGCGCCCGCCTCTATGCCCTGGATGCAAGCAGTGATGCAGTTGATCTTC
>CALDUL010000042.1 GCA_937923575.1 uncultured Algimonas sp. | reverse complement strand
GGCGTGGACTTCATCTCCAGTTCCTTGCCGAGCCGTCCGCGCAGGAAGCGGGCGCAGCGTTGCAGGCCTTCGATCACGGTCGGGCCGTCATGATCCGCACCGAGAGGGGCGGCGAAGACGGTGGCGTGTTTCAGGTCCGGGCTGGCGCGCACTTCGGAGATGGTCACCGACACACCCTGCAGCGCGGGATCGCGGAGATGCTCGCGGTTGATGATGTCCGCCAGGCTACGGCGGATCACTTCGCCGGCCTTGAGCTGGCGTTGGGAGGGGGGACGGTTTCGGGACATGAGTGGCAGATAGGGTCTGACCGTCCAATAAGAAAGGCCGGGCGAACCCGGCCTTGGCATCATGGTGATGTGCGTGGGATCAGAAGCCTGTCGTCACGGTCGGCGAGCAAGCCGTAGAGGAGCCCGCTTCGCAGACCTTGTGGCTGTGTGAGCCGGAGCCCTTCTGGCTGCTCTGATAGGTGTAGGCGCCGTCATTGGCTGTGGTCGCCACCCGGCTGCCGTCGAGATAGATATCGACATTGGCGGACGTCGCGCCGGACCAGCTATAGTCCCAGGTCTTTCGACCGCCGCGGCGTTTATAGGCCGAAACCGACGCCGTGATGTCCGTCCCGGGTTCGGGATCGCCGCCCCCGCCACCACCACCGCCACTCGCATCGCAGTTGCCCGGATCGACGATCACGCCCTGCTGCCCGTCGGGATTGGCCGACAGCGATAGCGGTGCGGTCTTCGCCGCGGTGAACAGGCATTCGGCCGTGGTGCCATTGAGCAGCGGTCCGGCCATGCCGGGCGCCGAGGTGTAACCCCAGCTGTTGACACTGATCAGCGCGCCGGAGCCGGTGGCCTCGTCCATAGGCTGGATCCAGGGGCCGCCCGACGAACCGCCGGACAGGCCGCTGGACGGGATCCACCAATTGTCAGCACCCTCCGTCGTCATGTCCTCGGCCGAGTACATGAAGAAGGGATCGTCAGAGTAGCTATAGCCCAGCGCATGGGTCCAGTCGGGCGAGGCTTCGCCGGCCGCGCCGTCATCGACATTGGGACGCGCGAAGCTGACGTCGAAATTCGGCACCGCGCCGTCCAGCGCGCCGCCCGCGCCACTGCCGGAATAGGTGCCGCTGTCACCGACCACGTAATAGGCGTAGTCGACAGGGATGTTTGCCGGGAAGACGGCCGTCGTCCAGCCGCGTTCCACCACGCCGAAGTCCGGCACCCAGCAACCCAACGGGTCATTGGTGCAATCGCCATCCGTGCGGGTTCCGGTCGTGCCGTCCTGATTGGGAATGAACAACACGTTGCGCGCGAACGCCTTGGCCGTGTCGTTATAGACGCAGTGTGCGGCGGTGATGATGACGGACCGGCCCGTGGTGGCGTCGTTGACCACGGTGCCCGAGCACACAAAGCTCGACCAGCTATTGCCATCGGGCATTTCGTAGAGCAACCGCCCTGCCGCTGTCTGGATGTCGCCGCCCGCGCTCCAGCGCGAATTCGTCACGACACCGCCGCCGCCGGGATTGGGATCGCCGCCGCCAGTGTCACCGCCTCCGGAGCCCACATCGACCGTGAAGGCGAATGGTCCGGATGCGCCGCGATTGCCGCCACGCTTGGTGCCGTCCGTCGCGATTACGCGCCAGCTGCCCGGGCCGTTGGAGAAGCCCGAGACTGTGGTGGTCCAGACATTGTTGCCCGCATTCACGCCGTCGAATGTGTAGGTCTGGCCGCCGAAACTGACCTCGAACACGACCGAGCGCACGCCACTGGTGTCCGTGACTGTGGCGGAGAACGTCTGGCTCGCGCCGATGGTCGCGCCGTCGCCCGGCGTCACCGAAGTGACGGTTGGCGGGGTTCTGTCGCTGCCGGGCTTGGCGCGCGTTTCTCGGTCCTTGAGCTTGACCTTCGGTGTTGTCGCCGTCAGCTCGGACGGTTCACTGTGACCATGCGGCTTGAGCTTGCCGTTCTTGCCGCGCTCATAGGCCAGACCGCGGTGGTCGATGACCATGTCGCGCGGTTGTGCGGCGTTGATGCGTTCGTTCGTCCAGTGCTTGATTACGCGCTCCGTACGCGCTTCGGCGCGTTCCTTGGCCCGGTCGGACGCATTGTCCGATTGCGCCGTTGCCTGTGTCGCCACGAGCAATGGCAGAGCCGCGCCAGCGCACAGCAGTCGTTTGATGTTTTTCATGGATTGGTCCCTTCACACTCCCCAGCGGAAGATTCCACGGTAGGTACGAGAAGGCCCGCGTCAAGCTGACACATGCAATAAATCTGTCACAAACAGATAACAGGCATTGTCGGGCAAGAAAAAACCTCCCGCGGGTGGCGGGAGGTTTGAATGTGATGAGCGCTGCGCGCGCTTTGATTTCCGCTCGCGTCGCTCGCGGCTTGATCGTTAGATAGCTCCCCCGGAGCTATCTATCCGGCCTGAGAAAGGCCGCACCCGATCAAGCGTCCTCTTTCGCTTCCATGTCGGACAGGGCCACGTCTTCCAGTGAACGCTCGATCATCTCGACCGTGAAGCACTCGATCTGGTCGCCCTTGCGGATGTCCTCATAGTTCTCGAACGCCATGCCGCATTCCATGCCGGCCTGGACCTTGGGCACTTCGTCCTTGAAGCGCTTAAGGGTCTTGAGCGTGCCTTCGTGGATGACAACATCGTCGCGCAGCAAGCGGACGCCCGAGCCGCGCTCGACCCGGCCATCGGTGACGCGGCAACCCGCGACCTTGCCCAGCTTGGAGATGTTGAAGACCTCGAGGATTTCCGCGTAGCCGATGAAGGTCTCGCGACGCTCCGGCTTGATCATGCCGGTCAGGGCCTGCTCGATCTCCTCGATCAACTGATAGATCACCGAATAGTAGCGGATCTCCACGCCCTCGCGCTCGGCCAGCGCCTTAGCCTGCTTGTTCGGACGCACGTTGAACGCGATGACGGGCGCACCGGCTGTCGCGGCCATATTGATGTCGGACTCAGAGATACCACCGGCGGCGGCGTAGATGACATTGGCGCGAACTTCCGAGACCGACAGACCTTCCAGCGAGGCTTTGATGGCCTCGGCGGAGCCCTGGACGTCGGCTTTGACGAGAAGTGGCAGTTCGGAGACCTCGCGGTTCTGCAGCTTGGCCATCATCTGTTCCATCGACGCAAGCGCAGACGGTTGCGACGCAGCCGCACCCTTCTTCTTGCGCTGGCGATATTCGACGATCTCGCGGGCTTTCTGCTCGCCGTCGACGACAGCAAACGCCTCGCCCGGCATCGGCGCGCCGTCCAGCCCCATGACCTCGACAGCCGAGCTCGGGCCGGAGGCTTTCACCTGCTTGCCGCGCTCATCCATCATGGCCTTGACCTTGCCCATATATTCGTCGGCCACAATCATGTCGCCGCGCTTGAGCGTGCCGCGCTTGACCAGCAGTGTCGTGACCGCGCCGCGACCCTTCTCGAAACGCGACTCGATGACGAGGCCATCGGGATTGCGTTTCGGATTGGCCTTCAGCTCCATCAGCTCGGCCTGCAGCGTGATCGCTTCGGCCAGAGCGTCGAGCCCGGTCTTTTCCTTGGCCGACACCTGGATCGCCTGCACGTCACCGGACATGCTCTCGGTGATGACTTCGTATTGCAGCAGGTCGGTTTCGACCTTCTGCGGGTTGGCATCATATTTATCGACCTTGTTGATCGCGACGATGATCGGCTTGTTGGCGGCTTTCGCGTAGCGGATCGACTCGATCGTCTGCGGCTTGATGCCGTCATCGGCAGCCACCACCAGTATCACAATGTCCACCGCTTCCGCGCCGCGTGTGCGCATGTCGGCAAAGGCTTCGTGGCCGGGCGTGTCGAGCACGGTGATCTTGTCACCGCTCTTCAGCTGCAGCTGGTAAGCGCCGATGTGCTGGGTGATGCCGCCGGCCTCGCCCGATGCGACATCGGTCGAACGCAGAGCGTCCAGCAGCGAGGTCTTGCCGTGGTCGACATGGCCCATGATGGCGATGACGGGTGGACGCGGCTTGCGGTCCTTTTCCTGGGACGGCGTATCGTCGATCAGGAAGTCATCCTCGACATCGGCCTCAGACACGCGCTTCACCGTATGGCCGAAGTCTTCCACGATCAGCTGCGCGGTATCCGCGTCGATGACCTCGTTGATCTTCACCATTGTGCCTTGCTGCATCAGATATTTCACGACATCCGCACCGCGTTCCGCCATCCGCTGGGCGAGATCGCCCACGGTGATGGTTTCCGGCACGACGACCTCGCGCTGCACCTTTTCGCGGCTACCTGAACCGCCCATGCGGCGCTGGCGTTCACGTTCACGCTTGCGTTTCACCGCCGCCAGGCTGCGCTGACGATCCTCTTGTCCCGACAGCGCCGACACGATGGTCAGCTTGCCGCGACGACGCTTCTGCTCGCCCTTGGAGCGGGTCGGCGGGGCGATGTTGCGCTTCCGTTTGATGCGGCCACCGGCCTTCTCGATCTCGGACTGCTCTCCAGAGGTCGCATTGCCGTCGCGGTCCAGCGGATTGCCGACGGACTTCTTCTGCAGGCGCTCGGCCTCTTCGGCTTCCTGCTTGCGCTTGGCTTCTTCGGCTTCCTCGAGACGACGGAGCTCGGCTTCCTCATCGGCCTTGCGGCGCGCTTCGAGCATGGCCTGCTCTTCCTTGGCGCGCTCTTGTCGTGCGGCTTCCTCGGCACGGCGTTGCTGCGCGCGCTTCTGCGCGTCGGCCTGGGCCTTGGCCAGAGCCTGTTGGCGGGCCGTAAATTCCGGCACACTCAAGCCCAGCTCGCGCGCGGCGGCGGCGATCTGTTCGGGCGTCTGGGTCGGCGCCTTCTTGACGATCTGCTTAGGCTGAGCCTTGGGCTTGGGCGCGGTCTTGGCAGCCTCGGCCGCAGACTTGATCGGCGGGGCGAGCTTGGCCTTGGGCAGCAGGCTCGACGGCTTGATCGACGCGGCGCTGAGGCTCGGGTCGGTATCGGGCGCTTTGGCGACCGGTGCCGGCGCGGCCGCTTCGGCAGCGGGCGTCGGGGCGGGCGCAGGCGCAGGTGTCGGAGCCGGTTCAGGCGCTTTTGCGGCAGGTGTTGGACGCGGCGGCGGCGCGGGCGTCGGGCGCGGAGCCGGTGTCGGCGCGACCTTTGGCGCGGGCGGCGTCGGCGTGTTGCGCGGCTTCAGCTGGATCTTCGGCTTGGCAGCACCAGAGGCGGCACCACCGGCACCGGGTTTGACCAAACGCTTCTTCTTCTTTTCTACCACCACGGCACTGGAACGCGTCGTCGTGCGGCGCGGAGTGCGGGTCGGGCCACCGGGGCGGCCGCCGGGGCGGGTAGGTCTGTTACCTTGGCTCATAATCGTCTTTCGTCGTATCTTCGTCGTGCGGCCGTCTAAGGCGCATAAAATCTTGTTTGGCCGCATCGTGCCCGCGCTGCCCATTTCGCGGGAAGGCGCGTTGTAAACGAATGGGGCCGGTTTTCAACAGTCGCTTCAGCTCGGACTGCTCTGTCGTTTTTTCCCGGGCGGCTTTTTCCCGGGCGGTTTCTGCCCTGGCGGCTCGGCCACACCCGCGCGCACGCCCCGCTCGGGCCAGGCAATCTCGTGCTGCCTATCCGTCCAATCGGCGGGTACCATGGCCTCGAACCCGGACAGTCGGGCGGCACTTTGGATGATCGCCTTTGTCATCGGCCCGCGCACCATGGCGGCGTGCACGACCGGATCGCGCCCCAGCGCTTCGCCGATCTCCTGCGCGGTGAAGCAACCCACGACCTTGGGATCGGGCAGCTCCAGCTCCCGCGCGGTGGCGAGGCTCAGCGTGCGCAACTTACCGCGCCCGTCGGGCTGTCCGTCGCGCGCTTCGATCCGCAAACCGACTTCGCCCCTCGCTGCCGCTTCGCGAACCGAGCTTTGCCCGAATGCGAGACGACCGGCTTTGCGGGCCATCGTTAGCTGGTTCAGCAGGCGGCGGCGCAGCTGCGCGCGGGTCTGCTCGACCAGCTGGTCGGTATCGACTTTGGAATTGGCCTTGAAGCCGCGCTTGAACCCGCCGATCTTGACCGCGCGGCGAAGGCTCGCCTCATCCGCGCTGACCCAGACGCCGCGACCCGGCAGTTTCCCGAGCGCATCGGGCAGCACGTCGCCATCCGGCGAGCGGACATAGCGCACCATATCGTCGGGATCGCGAACGGCCCCCGACGCCACGCAGCGACGCTCACGCGGCTTGTGGCCGCGTTTATCCTCTTTAGCGATGTCGGAACTCGCCCGCAGCGGTCCGGTTTACAGGCGCATTAAGCGCCTGCTCCTTCAGGTTGACCGCTGGCAGCTTGGTCGCTGGAAAACAGCGCATCGGCGGCTTCGCGCGCGGTTTCGGGACGGGCGTATTCGACGGGCCCCTCGCCCCCTTCGCCCTCACCTTCGGCTTGTTCGGCCTGCAGGTCCTCTTCGCTGATCCAGCCCGCGACGACGCGCGCCTGCATGATCAGATCGGACGCTTCTTCGGCGCTGAACTTCATGCCCTCGAAGATACCTTCCTCGCGGTGCTTCTCACCATTCTTGAACTCGACATAGCCGGTGAGATCGTCAGGCACGAGGCCGGCGACGTCTTCGACTGTGAATGTCTCGTGCTGGCCAAAGCGCACGGCCATCGGCAGGGTCACACCCGGAATGGTCAGCACCTCGTCCTGAACACCCAGCTCCTTGCGCTTGGCATCCTGTTCGGCGGCGACCTTCTCCAGATATTCGCGGGCGCGCATCTGCAGCTCTTCGGCCGTTTCGTCGTCAAAGCCTTCGATGGACGACAGCTCGTCAAGCTCGACATAGCCGACTTCTTCCATCGTCTCGAAGCCCTCGGACACCAGCAGCTGGGCGACCATTTCGTCGACATCGAGGCCGGTCATGAACAGCTCGGAGCGTTCCTTGAACTCGGCTTGGCGACGCTCAGACTCCTGCTCTTCCGTCAGGATATCCAGTGCCCAACCGGACAGCTGGGACGCCAGGCGCACATTCTGGCCGCGGCGGCCAATGGCGAGGCTGAGCTGCTCCTCGGGCACGACGACTTCGATGCGCTCGTCTTCCTCGTGGATCACGACTTTGGCGACTTCCGCCGGCTGCAGGCCGTTCACGATGAAAGTACCGAGATCCTCGGTGTAAGGGATAATGTCGATGCGCTCGCCCTGTAGCTCATTGACCACGGCCTGCACGCGCGAACCGCGCATACCGACACAGGCCCCAACAGGGTCGATGGAGCTGTCATTGGAATAGACGGCGATCTTGGCGCGGGAGCCGGGATCGCGCGCGACGGCCACGATCTGGATCACGCCTTCGTAAACTTCCGGCACTTCCTGAGCGAACAGCTGCGCCATGAATTGCGGGTGAGCGCGGCTCAGGAAGATCTGCGAGCCGCGCGGCTCTTCGCGCACGTCCATGATATAGGCGCGGATGCGGTCGCCCGGTTTGACGTTTTCGCGCGGCAGAGCCTGATCGCGGCGGATGACGGCTTCGGCGCGGCCCAAGTCCACAATAATGTGGCCATATTCGACGCGCTTGACGATGCCGTTGATGATCTCGCCGACGCGGTCCTTGAACTCCTCATATTGGCGGGAGCGTTCGGCTTCGCGGGTCTTCTGCGTGATGACCTGTTTCGCCATATGCGTCTGCACGCGGCTGGGTTCAATCATCGGCAGCGGCGTGGAGATTTCCGTGCCCAGCTCGGCTTCGGGATTGTCGAGTTGAGCCGTCGCCAGCTCGATTTCGGTATATTCGTTCTCGACTTCCTCGACCACGGTCATCACGCGGCGCAGGGTCATCTCACCGGTTTCAGGGTGCAGGAACGCGCGGATGTCCAGCTCGGCACCGTAGCGCATCTTGGCGGCGCGTTCGAACGCCTCCTCAATGCCGCGCAGCACGATCTGCTTGTCGATGGATTTCTCTTCCGCGACCGCCTTGGCGATCTGGAGCCATTCGAGCTTGTTTGCGGAAACGCCAGCAATAGCCATGCTCTATTCCTCTTCTTCTTTGTTCTTCGCGGCGGCCGCAGCTTTCGCGGCCTCCTTCTTGCGCTGCCCTTCGGCAACCAATTCATCGGTGATCAGCAGTTTCGCTTCCGCGATCCAGTCGAACGGGATCGATGCCGTATGCTCGCTCTCGCCGTCGAGATTGATGTCGACTTTTCCGTCCTCGACACCCGCCAACACACCGCGGAAGCGCTTGCGCCCTTCCACCATACGGTCGAGTTCGAGCCGCGCGAGATAGCCCTCATAGGTCGTGAAGTCGGAATAGTCCGTCAGCGGACGGTCCATGCCAGGACTGGACACTTCCAGAACATAGGCATCTGCCAGCGGGTCTTCGACTTCCATCAGCGCGGAAAGTTCGCGCGACAGCTGCTCGCAATTCTCAATGCCCATCAGCCCGTCGGAGACACGCTCCGCCATGATCTGTACCGTGCGTCGATTGCCCGCCATCACGCGCACCCGCACGATCCGCAGGCCAAGGTCTTCGGCAACGGGTTCCGCGAGGGCGAGGATCTGCTCGTCGATGTGTGTCTTGGTCTTCAGCTTGGTCGTTCCGTTTGTCTTTGGGCCATGAAAAAAGCGGCCATCCCAGTAGGAGGCCGCCGGTAATGTGAGCGCTACATAGGCCGAGGGGTGAGTCAGCGCAAGGGGTTGCGAGCACTTCGCGTATTCTCGTTCACCGCCCTTCTCCCTCAAGGGAGAAGGACGATGTCAACAAGTGAGGGAAGTGTCTGGAGATAGGCGTTCCCCTCCCCTATATCGCGCCCATGTCCACCACTCTCATCGACAGCGCACCGGCTCCTGCGCCAGCGGACTCCCGCATCCGCCTGCCCGGTCTATCGCGCAGGGAGATCGCGGCTGAGCTGACGGCCATGGGCGTGGACCCGAAGAAGGTCCGCATGCGCGCGGGCCAGATCTTTCGCTGGATATATAATCAGGGTGTCACCGAGTTTGACCAGATGACGAATATCGCCAAGCCGTTCCGCGAGGAGCTGGCCACGCGCTTCACCCTCGCGCGGCCCGAAATCGTCGAGCATCAGATCTCCAAGGACGGCACGCGCAAATACCTCATCCGCATGGCGCCGGGCATCGAGGTCGAGAGCGTCTTTATTCCGGACGTATCCCGGAGCGGCGCGCTCTGCGTGTCGAGCCAGGTCGGCTGCACGCTGACCTGCACGTTCTGCCATACCGGCACGCAGCGACTGGTCCGCAACCTCACGCCGGCCGAGATCGTGCTGCAGGTCATGGTCTGCCGCGATGATCTTGGCGAGTGGCCGAGCTCGATCGAGGACCGAAAGCTCGTCAACATCGTCTTCATGGGCATGGGCGAGCCGCTCTATAATACGGACAACGTGGTCGACGCGATCGAGACCATCAGCGACGATCAGGGCATGTCCATCGGCCGACGCCGCATTACCGTCTCGACCTCCGGCGTGGTGCCAGACATCGCGCGCATCGGCGCGGAGGCGAACACCATGCTCGCCATCTCCCTGCACGCGGCCGATGACGAGACCCGCACGAAGATCATGCCGATCAACAAGAAATATCCGCTGGAGGAGCTGCTGCAGGCCTGCCGCGACTATCCGGGGCTATCCAATGCCAAGCGGATCACCTTTGAGTACGTCATGCTCAAGGGCGTCAACGACAGCCCAAAACATGCGCGCAATCTGATTACCGCGCTGCAAGGCATTCCGGCCAAGGTGAATCTGATCCCGTTCAACCCCTGGCCCGGCAGCACCTATGAATGCTCCGACATGGACACGATCCAGACCTTTGCCGCGCGGCTGAAAAAGGCCGGGCTCGCCGCGCCGATCCGCAAGACGCGGGGCGAGGACATCATGGCGGCCTGCGGGCAGCTGAAGTCCGAGTCCGAGAAACGCCGCGCCAGCGACATTCGCCGCGCAGCACGGGCGGAGGGCTAACCCGGCAACCGACCCGTGCAGCTGGGCGCCTGACGGTCGAGCCAGTGGGCGTTCCAAGCCAGAGCCGCGTTCCAGTTGATGGCGACTTCGTTCATCGAATAAGTCGCATAGTCGTCGCGCCAGCAGGTCATGCCGGTGCATTGGCCCCGCAGCGTCGAGCCGATGGGGTCGAGGAAATTCACATTGTTCGGCCCCCCCGACAGCACACCGGGCGGCGGAGCGGGCAGGGTCGCGTCCTCGCCGTTTCGCCAGAAGCGGTGATGCGGGTTGCGCATCGGGCGTTCGCCATAGCCCGACACGAACGACCGCGACAGCGCATTTCGGCCGAGCACATAATCCATGGAGGCGACATTGGCGCGCAGGTATTCGGGGCGCAGGAATGTGTCGTGGGCATGGCCCAGCACCACGGCGCGGTTCATCATCGTGCCATTGCTGCCCCAATAGAATTCTTCGCGAGACCAGGGGATTCCGGTCGCCGATTCCTCGCCTTCCGCAACATAGCGGTCGGCGAGCACGCGCAGAGCGTCCAACGCTCTCGGATCGTTATAGAGTGACAGGCTCATCACGGCGAGATTGTCGAGATTGCGCCAGTCGAACGCGCCGTAGACGCGGAATTGCGGCACCAACCGGATCATGTTGTCGCGGTAGAATTCCTCGCCCGTGGTGATCCAGAGCTCGGCCGCCGCCCAACCGAACTCGTCAATGACATCCTGATCGTCATAGGGCCCGCCGCCGGTGAACTCGCCCCAGGCATAGGCGTCGGGCACGCGCAGGGCGGCGGCGAAGGCGGTGCGCGCAGCACTCAGGCAGCGTTCCGCCAGGGCATTGTCGCGCCCGCGGAAGACGCGCGCGCATTGGGCACCGGTCGCAGCCAGATGCAGCGTCGCGGCCGTCGTCGGCGGGTAGAGACGGCGCGGGATGTCGTCGGTCGCAGGAAGGATGTCGTCGCCAGGCCAGCGAATGCCGTGGACCTTATGATGGACCATCCCTTGCGAATTGGTGGCGGTCAGCCGCAGCGGCCCGGAAGCGGCCTGTGGCCCTCGCGCCAGCGATGTGAGCTCGGTCGAGGTGACTTGGATCGACATCAGGTTCTCGACCCCGCGCCGCGCTTCGTCCAGCAGGTCGGCCATGCCATTGCCCGCTTCGGGCATCCGCAGCGTGTCATCGCCCAGCTGCGCGGGACACATCACGGCTTTGGAAACCTTGCCGCGCTCGGCCATGTTCAGCATCATCCAGGTCGCAAAGCCCGTATTGGCGGAATACTGCCCGTAGTCGCCCGCATCGTACCAACCGCCCTGCGTGGTCAGCGTGTAGCTGCACCCCGGCCAGCGCGTGCCGCGTTCGTCCGTCCCGGCAAAACATGTGTGCGCCCGGTCCGCATGGCCCGCCGCGCGCGTCAGGCTCGGCGTTTGTGCGGGGACGAAAGATGGCTCGACGGGATCCGCGAAGCGCGACTGATAGAAATAGGACAGGCTGTCGCGTGACAGCTGGGTGAAGGGCCGCAAGCTGATGTCGAACGGGTCGGAAACGGCCGAACCCGCTGCGATAGTGAAGCCTTCGCCATGGGTTTTGAGTTCGGAGAAATCGAAGCGGTGCAGCGGCAGGCCGGATTGCGGGTCGTTCGCGGTGACGAAAGTGCTGACGCCGGAGAGCACGGTCTGGCCGCGGTCATTGCGCACGGTAAACGGGATCGGCGAGAGGCCGGCCGAAACGATCAGTCCGGATTTCGGGCCATATTGCAGGAAGCCGTGCTGGTTGATCAGGATCGCGCCAGTGGTGGCGGGCGGCGATTGCGGCGGCGCTTCCCGGGGCTTTTCAGAAGCAGCGGACGAGACGGGCGCGCGCAGCAAAATATTCTGCGTGGGCTCGGCCATCGGAGACATGTCCTTGCCCTCGCAGGCGGCGAGCAGGGCGGCGGTGAGTATGAGGGCAAGGTGTCGCACGGATTACCTGTGACAGGGCTGAACGCTCTTGGAAAGCGGGTGTGCGCAGAGGGGGAAATTAACGATAACGCCTCGCGGGAGGTGGGCGGGGGGAGCACCAAGCCGTCAGGCTTGGTCTAACGCGGTGCCATCACCATGACCATCAGGCGGCCTTCGGTCTTGGGGGCGAATTCGACCTTGGCGATCTCCTCGAAATCGTCGCGGACGCGATTCAGCAGGTCCATGCCGCGGTCCATATGGGCCATCTCGCGGCCGCGGAAGCGCACGGTCACCTTGACCTTGTCGCCACGGTCGAAAAACTCGCCCATCTTGCGCGTCTTCACGCCGTAATCATGCGTGTCGATATTCGGACGCATCTTGATTTCCTTGAGCGAGCTGGTGCGCTGGCTCTTGCGGTTGGCGGCCTTCTTTTTCTGCGCCTCAAACCGCATCTTGCCGTAGTCAAGCACCTTGCAGACGGGCGTTTCCCCGGGCGCGACTTCGACCAGGTCGAGACCGGCACGCTGGGCAGCGGCGAGTGCATCGGCAATCGGGACAACGCCCTTCTTGTCGCCATCCTCCGTGATCAGGAGGACGCGGTCGGCCGTAATTTCGCGATTGGTGCGCGGGCCTTTGGGTTTCTTGGCCGGTTGAGCGGCATGGGGACGTCTGGCGATGGGTGTACTCTTTTCGTTTAATCAGCCGGTGGTGTGGCAGGCGACGCAATATGACCCGCCGCACGGGTTTATTCAAGGAGATTGCAGCGATTTTCGCGCCAGAACATCGGCATATACAGCCAAAACGCCCTGCTGCAGCGCGGCTTTGGAGAAACGCTCCGCAATGCGCGCACGTGCGGCCCTGCGGTCGAAATTGATCGGGCGGGCGGTAATCGCCTGCGCCAGCGCGTCCGCGTCGCCCGGGGCGACAAGACTGCCAAATCGCGCGTCGCTGATGACATCGACCGCGCCGCCGTGGTTCGCGCCGACCACCCAGCGGCCCATGGCCTGGGCTTCGGCGGCCGTGCGCCCGAAGGCTTCCGGGTCGGTGGAAGGCGTAATCACAACATCCGCCGCCATCATGGCGCCGGGCACATCGTCCTCATGACCCGGCAGGATCAGCCGGTCGCCTACGCCAAGACTGTCCGCCTGCGCGCGCAGCTCTGCCACGTAAGATTCCCGCCCCTGCGCGTCACCCATGCAGACGAGCACATGGTCCGCTGGCAGCTTGGACAGCGCATCGACGGCCACGGTCTGGCCCTTCCAGCGCGTCAGCCGCCCGGGCAGCAGCACAAGCGTCTGCGCCTCACCCACACCCCAGCGCGCACGCAAGCCGTCCGCGCGGGCGTCGCTGACCACGGCCGGATCGAAACGCAGCATGTCCACACCGCGCGGCACGACCGTGATACGCGACCGCGGCGTGCCGTGGGTCGCCATGATATGCGCGGCGGTGAATTCAGAATTGGCGATGACCTGATCGCCGCGCGCCATGACGCTGTTGTAGCGACGCTTTCCCGGCCAGCCTTCATTGTAGATACCGTGATAGGTCGTCACGAAAGGCGTCGCCTCTGCCATTGCGGCGCGCCATGCCGCCCAGGCCGGCGCGCGCGAGCGGGCATGCACGATATCCGCGCCGCAGTGATGGATCAGCCGACGCAGCGCCGCGACCCGCCACGGAAAACTCAGCAGGCTCTTGGAGCCGACATTCATGGTGTAGTGTGTTGCGCCCATGGCGGTCAGCGGTTCGACCAGCCGCCCGCCCGCGCTCACCACATGGGCACTGTGACCCGCCGCGATCAGCGCTTCGGCGACTTCCAGCACGGTCCGCTCCACGCCGCCCGCATCCAGCTCTGGCACGACCTGCAGGACACTGTATGTAGATGGTTCACTCACCAAGGCCCGCTAGCATGACGTACCAACAGTTGGAACATGAAGGAACGCAGCTCGCCTATCGGCTGGGCGCAGGTCACGGCCCGATGGTGATCTGGTGTGGCGGGCTGAAGTCCGACATGATGGGTTCCAAGGCCGAGTTCCTCGCGCGGAAATGCGCCGACGCAGGACAGGCCTATCTGCGGTTCGACTATTTCGGTCACGGCGAGAGCGAGGGCGAGTTCATCGACGGCACGCTGTCGCGCTGGAGCTCGGACGTCTGCGCCATGATCGACCGCTTCGGCGGATCTATGGCCCAAGGGGGCGGCTGCATCCTGATCGGCAGCTCCATGGGCGGCTGGGCGAGCCTGCTGGCGGCGGTCGAGCGGCCTGACGCGGTCGCCGGGCTAGTGCTGATCAATCCCGCGCCGGATTTCACTCAGCGCATTTGGGACAGCTGGGACACGCATAAGCGCGAGATGCTGATGGAGGACGGCGTGGTCTATGAGCCGTCCGACTATGACGAGCCTTATGCCTATTCCAAGGCGCTGATCGAGGACGGCCGCGCGCGGTCCATCCTGAATGCACCGATCAACTTCGAAGGCCCGGTAGAAATCTTGCAAGGGGCCAGCGACGACGTTGTGCTGCCCGAACACTCCCGCCCCATCGTGGACGCGCTGTCCAGCACCCGCGTCGGCTACACGCTGATCAAGGGCGGCGACCATTCGCTCTCGCGGCCTGCGGACCTGTCGCGGCTGTGGCGAACATTGCAGGGCATGCTGCGGTCTGGGCTCTAGCCTCACGAATAGACGCGCCACATATCCTTTATTGTCACGCATCCGGCCCGTGTGGCAGGGGCGCTGCGCAACCCCGTGAAAGTGATCCCATGTACAAGTCCATTCTCGCCGCCGCCTCCGTCCTCCTGCTCGCCGCCTGTGGCGGGGCGGAGACCACCACCGCCGAACGCGTGGCCTCCAATGCGAGCGAAGCCGCATCGGACGTGATGACCACAAAGACCAAGGCCGTGCTGATCTACGCCGACTGGTGCGGCAGCTGCAAGGTTCTGGATCCCAAGATCGAAGCCGCACGCGCCGCTGCGCCCATGCCGGGCGTGGAATTCCTGCGCCTCGACTACACTGAAAAAGACGAGGCCGATTTTTACGCCCAGGCCGATGCGGCGGGTGTCGGGGCCGCCGTGCGCGAAGCGCTGGGGGACGCCATCACGACCGGGCAATTGCTGCTGATCGACGCCGACGATGACCGCCTGCTGGGCCAGGTCACCAAGACAGACGAGGCGCAGCAGATCGTCGCGAAGATCAAGGATGCCGTAGCGCAGTCCTGATCCCTGCCCTAAGTGGCGGCCCATGGTCGTCCCTCTCGACAAACGCCCGCGTTCCGGCCCCTATTCCGGGCTGAACTATCGCTCCGCCCGGCGCTATCTGGCGCGCACGTTTGAGGCGAGCGCCCTGCCCTTTGCGGAGGAGGATGCGCTCGATCTGGTGCTCGGCCTCACCGGCATCGACCATGCCGAATATATCGCGCGCGGAACGGAGTTCATCAGCGAGGACGCGTTCGAGCGGGTGCGCCAGGCGTGTGAGCGCAGGCTTGCGGGAGAGCCCGTGGACCGCATCCTCGGCTGGCGCGATTTCTACGGGCGGCGCTTCGCTATCGACGGCGTGCTCTCGCCAAGGAGCGATACGGAAGTGCTGCTGCTCGCCGCGCTGGAGGCGGTGGCCGACACCCCCTCCCCGCGCCTGCTGGAACTCGGCACGGGGTCCGGTGCGCTCGCCGTCACGCTCGCCTGCGAACGCAAGGATGCGCGCCTGCTCGCGACCGACATCTCCGACGCTGCGCTGAGCACGGCGGGCGTCAATGCGCGCGCTCACGGCGTGGAGGCCCGCGTGGAGCGACTGCGCTCCGACTGGTTTGCAGATGTCCCCGCTCAGCCATTTGACGCCGTGCTGTCCAACCCACCCTATATCACGGCCGCCGCCATGGCGTCCCTGCCCGGCGAAGTCGCGGATCACGATCCGGCGCTGGCCTTGGCCGGCGGGACGGACGGGCTGGATGCCTACCGCATCATCATTCCGGGCGCGCGGGCGTGTCTGCGCCCCGGCGGCTGGCTGGGCGTAGAGATCGGCTTCGATCAGGGGCAGAGCGTTGCGGCGCTGTTCCAAGCGTCCGGCTACCGCGACGTGAGAGTACGTCCTGACCCGGCAGGACTGGACCGCACCGTGGAAGGACGTCTGTAAAACCACGTGTGGATGAGCGCTAAAAACGCTTTGACATAAGAGTCCGCTTTGCTACGCGACGTCAGTCGATCCGAACGGACGCGCCCCGACCATAGCGACGCGGGCGCCGGCGTTTCGACCCCCACTGCTTGCTGAAGCAAATTTGCCGGGACAGAGCCGGGCCACACAGGACAATCCGATGAAGCGCCAGCGCGGACGTAATCGCAATAACAACAACAATAGCGGCCGGAACAATTCCAACCGGTCGATGGAATCCAATGGCCCAGAGGTGAAGGTCCGCGGCAATGCGGCCACCATCTACGAAAAATACACCCAGCTGGCCCGCGACGCCAAGACCGCCGGCAACCGCGTCAAGGCAGAGAGCCTGCGACAGCATGCCGAGCACTATCTGCGTCTCGTCAATGTCCAGGAAGCCGCGAAAGAGGCCGAGCGCGCCGAGCGCGAAGCCAAGGATGCGGAACGCGCTGCCCAGCAGGAACAGCGCCGCGCCGAGCGCGCAGAACGCGGCGAAGACGACGGCGAACGCCGTGGCCGCAACCGCCGCAACCGGAATGACAAGCGCGACGACCAATCGGATGAAACGCGCGAAGAGGTGACCGCTGAGGACGCTGACGAAGCACACAAGCCCCGCCGCCGCTCTGCCAAATCCGAGCCAGCCAGATCCGACGACGACAACGAGGAAAAGCCTCGCCGCCGCCGCGCCCCCAAGGCCGAAGACGACGCTGACGACGCGTCTGACGACAAGCCGAAGCGCCGCCGTCGCAAGGCTCCGACGCGCAGCAATGACGACGATGCGCCGGAGGCCGTCGAAGCCGCCGAGTAGGTCCGTCCGGCTCGAACCAGCTTGGGTCCGGTGAGCTGTTCTTGATCGGCTATGGGCACATCCTTAGTCTGGCTGCGTGAACTCTCTTCCGACATGGCTTCGACGCTCCGTTTTGGCGATCGGGGCTCTGGCGTTGATAATCGCTGCGATGATCGGCAGCGTCTTCGCCTATTACGCCGCCCAAGACGGGCAGAACGGTGTTCTGTCCCCACTGTTGATTGGGCAAAACCTACCGAGATTGGATTTCGAACTCGAAGAGCTTCAGATGAGAATAGCGGAGGGCGAGACCATTCCGGTGTTCAGGGATCGCTATCAAACAGTAGACCCTAGATCGTTCTTTGATTTTCTGCGCTTAGAACTCGCTGACACTGCCGAAGGCAAGGCCGTCGAAGCGGCGCTTCGTGATACGTTGATGTCAACCATCCCGCGCGATGCGGGCGCACGATACGGCTATCCGGGTTGGACGGATCACCTCTTCACCGGGCCGGAATCAGGCGACGCAATTGCCGAGATCCGTCACCAGTTCCACAATCTGTACCCCGCTTTACCGAACTGGCTGGACAGCACCTTCAAGACGGCGCGTCGTGGGATTATAGCGATGCTGACCGTTCTGGTCGGGCTCTGTTCGCTATCGGCAATCATCGCATGGACCACCGCCCGACGTCGGTTCGGCGTGCTGGCGGGCATGATATTCGGCATGTCCGTGCTGAGCGCGGGCCTCGCGCTGTTACAGACGCAACATGCCGTGCAGAATTTCCAACGGCTTCTTCCTGAGGCGCAAAAGTTTGTCCGGTCCAGCGTGCTGGAAGGATATCTGCAATCGATCCAGGCGCGGGATGATATCTCCATATCCGCACAGCTGAACAGCCTCCCGCTCGATGTTCCAGCAGAACTGGCGAACGTGGTTCGAAACCCCAAGGGCCACAGTGCGTACAACGGTGACCCCTTGGGAGGTCGCGTGACATCGGACGCCAAATGGTCACACTCGATGGAAGCCCGCGATATTGCCGCGATTCAGACGTTCGTCTCTGAGCATAACGATTATCAGATCGATCAGATCTATTTCGCCCAGGCCCGTAACCGAGAGACCTTACAGCGCATCGGTATCTTACTCGGTCTCGCCAATGTCTTGCTAGCGGTGTCACTCATGCTGGCGGGCGTCGCGGCGCTGGTACGGCGGACTCAATCGGAGTCCGTCGATCCATTGCAGTCATAGGACCGCATTCCTACATCGCTCTCACGAACTTTGCGCGCGCGCATTCCGGACGGTCAACCGTGGGAACTCGCGCGCGCCCTTATGAATAGAGGACGTATGGACATCCAAGCCTATACCCAACGCGCGCGCGGCGTGATCCAGTCGGCGCAGACAGAAGCCCTGACCCGTGACCACCAACAGCTGGTGCCGAACCATCTGATGATGGCTTTGCTGATGGAAGACGGCGAGCTGCCGCGAAAGCTGATCCAGATGGCGGGCGCCAATGCCGATGCGCTCAAGGCCAATGTCGAGCGCGAGCTGGGCCGCCTGCCGCGTGTCGAGGGCGGCTCGGGGCTGAGCCTGTCCAGCGCGACCGCCAAGATCTTCGCCAATGCGGAGAAGAATGCCAAGAAAGCGGGCGATGCGTTCGTCACGCTCGAACGGCTGTTGCTGGCAACCGCTTTGGGCGCGGATAAGGACTTGGTCTCAGCGATGGACGCAGCATCGCTCGATGTGGCGCGCCTCACTGAAGCCATCAAATCGGTGCGAAAGGACGAACCCGTGACATCCGACAATGCCGAGGACCAGTATGAAGCACTGTCCAAATATGCGCGCGACCTGACGCAAGCCTCGCGCGACGGCAAGCTCGACCCGGTCATTGGCCGCGACGAGGAAATCCGCCGCACGATCCAGGTGCTGTCCCGCCGCTCCAAGAACAACCCGCTGCTGATTGGCGAACCCGGCGTGGGCAAGACCGCCATTGCCGAAGGCCTCGCCAACCGCATCGTGTCCGGCGACGTGCCGGAGAGCATTCGCGGCAAGCGCCTGCTCGCGCTCGATCTCGGCTCGCTCGTGGCGGGCGCTAAATATCGCGGCGAGTTCGAGGAGCGGTTGAAGGCCGTGCTGAAGGAGGTGGAGCAGGCCGACGGCAACATCATCCTATTCATCGACGAGATTCACCAGCTGGTCGGCGCGGGCAAGACGGACGGCGCGATGGACGCGGCCAACCTGCTGAAACCCGCCCTCGCGCGCGGGGAGCTGCACTGCGTCGGCGCGACCACGCTGGACGAATATCGCAAGCATTTGGAAAAGGACGCCGCGCTGGCGCGCCGTTTCCTGACCGTCTTCGTGACGGAACCGACCGTGGAAGACACTGTGTCGATCCTGCGCGGGCTGAAGGACAAATACGAAGTCCATCACGGCATCCGCATTTCCGATTCCGCGATCGTGGCTGCGGCCAAGCTGTCAGACCGCTACATTACCGACCGCTTTCTGCCGGACAAAGCCATCGACCTGATGGACGAAGCGGCCTCTCGCCTGCGCATGCGCGTCGATAGCAAGCCCGAAGCACTGGACGAGATCGATCGGCGCTTGGTGCAGCTAAAGATCGAGGTGGAAGCGCTCAAGCGTGAGAAGGACGACGGCTCCAAGGCGCGGCTGGAGAAACGCTTGTCCGAGATCGACGAGCTGGAAGGCCAGAGCTCAGAGCTGACCGCAGCCTGGGAAGCGGAGAAATCCAAGCTCGCGTCCGCGACAGACGTGACCGAGCAGCTCGACCAAGCCCGTTTCGAACTGGCCGACGCCGTGCGCCGGGGCGACTACGAAGCCGCCGGTCGGCTGCAGCATGTCGATATTCCCGAGTTGGAAGCCAAGGCCGCCGAATTGGACGACTCGGCCAGCGATGCGCGCGATAGCGAGACCGTGACGTCAGAGACCATCGCCGCAGTCGTGTCGCGCTGGACCGGCGTTCCGGTCGAGAAGATGCTCGAAGGCGAGCGCGACAAGCTTATGGAGATGGAGAGCCTGCTCGGCGCGCGTGTCGTCGGTCAGGAAACGGCCGTCGAAGCCGTCTCGGATGCCGTTCGCCGCGCCCGGGCGGGCTTACGCGATCCCGCCAAGCCGATCGGAAGTTTCATGTTCCTGGGTCCCACGGGCGTCGGCAAGACCGAGCTCACCAAGGCGCTGGCGGAGTTCCTGTTTGATGACGACAGCGCCATCACCCGCATCGACATGAGCGAGTATATGGAAAAGCACAGCGTGAGCCGCCTCATCGGTGCGCCTCCCGGCTATGTTGGCTATGACGAGGGCGGAGCGCTGACCGAAGCCGTGCGCCGCCGCCCCTATCAGGTCGTGCTGTTCGACGAGGTCGAGAAAGCGCATCCCGACGTGTTCAACGTACTGCTGCAAGTGCTCGATGATGGTCGCCTGACGGATGGTCAGGGCCGAACGGTCGATTTCCGCAACACGCTGATCATCATGACCAGCAATATCGGCGCGCAGCATTTGCTGAACCTGGCCGACGGCGAGTCCGTGCAAAAAGCCAAGGTCGGCGTGATGGCGGAAGTGTCCGCGCATTTCCGGCCGGAATTCCTCAACCGGATCGACGAAATTCTACTGTTTGAGCGGCTCAAACCTGAGCACATGGGCGCGATCGTCGACATCCAGATGCGTCGCCTGCAAGGCTGGCTGCGCGACAAGCAGATCACGGTCGAGCTCACAGATGCCGCGCGCGATCACATCGGCGAGCAGGGCTACGACCCCAGCTACGGTGCCCGCCCGCTCAAGCGCGTGATCCAGAAGCAGGTCCAGGACGAGCTCGCCCGCGAGCTGCTCGCAGGCCGCATCCAGGACGGCGACACGGTGAAGGTCGACGCCGCCGGCGGCAAGGTCCGCGTGAGTGTGCGCAAGCCGGAAGTGGCGGCGGAGGAGGCGTAGCGCGTCAGCTCCGCTCGCCCCCCCCACCTCTCCCGCGCACACGGCTCCTGTGCTACGCCCACCCCATGACCAACGCTGCCACCTTTGGCCAACAGGCCGAAACCTACGCCGCCGCGCGGCCCGGCTATCCTGACGCGCTGTATGATTGGATCTTGGCCAAGGCTCCGGGACGCGATCTGGTGTGGGACGCCGGGACGGGGTCGGGACAGGCGGCGCGGTCGTTAGTGCAGCGCTTCGCGCGCGTGCATGCGACGGATAATTCAGCCGCCATGTTGAAGCAGGCGCAAGCTCATCCCTCTATTGCCTACCATGTCGCGGATGCGCGCGCGTCGGGACTGCCGGATGGTTGTGCGGATGCCGTCTGTGCGGCCACGGCCGTGCACTGGTTCGCGGGCGAGGCGTTCTGGGCGGAAGTCGCGCGGGTCATGCGTCCGGACGGGCTGTTCTGTGCCTGGACCTATCAGCTGCCGAGGATCGAAACCGCCTCTGGACGCTCGGGAAGCGCAGATGACTTCCTGCCGCGCGTGCTGGAGCTCATCGATCCCTATTGGGCAGAGGGCAACCGTATCTGCCAGGCGGGCTATTCGGCGGACAATCTGCATTGCCCGTTCACGCCCGTCCCGACGCCCGACTTCAGCGAGCGTACGGAGTGGCGGGCAGAGCAGCTGGCCGGTTTCGCACGCAGCTGGTCGGCCCATCTACGCGCTCGGCAGGATGGGCTTGAGACCGCACTTGACGCGCTCGAAGCCGCCTTCCTCGCCGTGCATGGCGGCGGGACAGTCGATGTGGTCCTGCCCATCAGCGCCTATGCCGCGCGCGTGAGTTAGGGCGAGCTTTCTAATCGGGATCACTAATTGAGAGACTGCAGGGACACATGAACCCCACAGACATTCCCCGAATTGAAATTCCAAAGGACCCCCAATGACCACGACCAAACTGCTCGACCGCCCGATTATCGCAACTCCCGTCAAAGCCGTGCGCAGCACACGCCGCGCCTATCTCGGCGCGCTGGGTTTTGGCTATGACTTCGCAATCGCCCGCGCTGAGAAACGCCGCACGCAGATCACCGAGCTGTTCGGTGAGCTGATCACCCGCGGCGAAGGCCTGGAAGCCGACGCCAAAGTGCTGTTTGAGCGCGCCAAGACGGAAGCCCGCGAGCTGACCGTTTCCGCTGTCGATACCGTTGAGGACGTTGTCGAAGCCGTCACCGATGCCGTTGAGGAGGTCACCGAGTCCAAGCTGGTCACCAAGGCTGCCCCCGTCACGGCCCGTAAGGTCGCCGCCAAACCCAAGGGCGTGAGCCTGGACGAGATGTCCGACGATCTGCGCGGCTATGTCGAGCGCGTGCAGAAATATGACGCGATGGCCAACCCCGCCATGGTCGCCAAGATCGTCACCCACCTCGGCATTGCACTGCGTTCGCGCGACACGAAATTCGTCGCCTGTTCGGACGAAGCCGAGCGCAAGACTGTGGCCGAAAGCTGGCTCACGAAGAAGCTCGGCGTCACCGCCGACGCCGCCGCTCTGGACGCCAAAGTCATGGCCGTCTGCGAGATGATGAAGGCCGATCGCATGAAGGACCGCGTGACCTTCTACTATCTGATCGCCAAGAACGAAGGCCTGCTCGGCAAGCTCTAGGCTCCGACTGGAAATGACGACGAATAAGCCCGGGGCTAACCGCCTCGGGCTTTTTTCTTGCGCCAGAGCAGCGTCAACAAGCCGGCGAGCGCGATGAGGATCGCCGTGGCATAGGCCACCAGCTTGACCGGCGTGGCGATAGCCTTGACCGCGATCCAGTTTTCATGGCCCGTCAGGATCATGATCTGCGACAGACCCTCGACGAGATCCGCCGGAATGCAGAGCAGGATCGGCAGCAGCAGCCATTTTTTCGTGGGGAAAGCCCGCAGCGCCATACCGCCGAGGAGCGCCCCATAGGCAAAAGGATAGGCCACATCGAGCGTGCCGGTCATCCACGCATGGACGCGGCGCTGCTCCGCACTCATCGCGGCGACATGATCACGTATCGCGTCGGGGCGGTACATCTCGTCGATGATGGCGAAGTCCCAGACCGCCATGACGACGCCGAACAGCGCGGTGAGAACAAGGGTCAGCCCGAAGCTGACCCAGAGCGCGCGATTGGTCGTGAGGCTCATGCTGGGATGAGCGGACCGTCTAGGACTTGGATTTCGGTCCGGGCTTCTTGCGCGGCGTGCCGTCCTTTTTCAGCAGATTGCCGAACTCGTCGCGCGGGATCTTCGTGCCCGGCTTCGGACCGCGCTTGGCGCCGGTCGTCTTGGTGGCGGGCTTGGCGGTCGTGGTCTTGTTTTTGGAACCCTTGGGACGACCCGGGCCGCGCTTGGCCGTGGTCGTCGTTGTCTTGGCAGTCGTCGTTTTGGGCTTGTTGGTCGAGCCTTTCGGACGGCCGGGGCCGCGCTTGACGGGAGCGGCCGTGCTTGCCGTGCCGGTCGTCGTTTCTGGTTTGGGCTTGTTCTTGGAGCCCTTCGGACGCCCGCGGCGTTTGGGCGCGTCGGCCGCGGATGGTTCGAGAATTTTTACCGGGGTCGGATCATGCTCGGCCTTGGGAACGGAGCCCCTACCCATGACGCTCTCGGTCTTCTCGCGCGCGCTCAGTGTCGCGTCCTTGGCGCGGGCGGTGAGGTTCTCCGTC
This sequence comes from uncultured Algimonas sp., assembly GCA_937923575.1. Taxonomy (GTDB): domain Bacteria; phylum Pseudomonadota; class Alphaproteobacteria; order Caulobacterales; family Maricaulaceae; genus Litorimonas. Next base: position 2,830 of record CALDUL010000042.1, on the reverse strand, counting down.
GTGTCGCCGACCGAGGTCTTCACATCGTCGAATGTCGCCCTGGTCTTGGTCGTCGCCGTGCTGGCCAGTTCGCGCGTGCGCGCGGCCGCCGCTTCGGCGGCTTGGCGGGCTTCGGCGACCGGATCGATATCGACAAGTTCGGACCGCCCCTTGTCCGGCGACAGATTGTCATTGATGCGGAAGATGGCGACGAACAGCTCCGACACCAGACGTATCGTCACCAGCGCGAGCAGGATACGCGCGAAGAAACCGAAGAATTCAACAACGGTGGCGAGCGGGCCGAGCGCGATAGATTCCAGCGCCGTGGCGAAGAAACTCAGGCCCCAGACAATCAGCGCCAACCAGAAAAACGGAACGACCAATTTCTCCTTGAACAATTTGTCGAAGGAGAAAAAGAAATTGAGCAGGTTCTTCATTGTCTGTCCGGGAGCTGCGGAAATTATCCCGCAACAATTAACCCAGACCGAATTCGGACCGCAAGCGAATTAAACCGTATTTAAATACAGACGATAGCTGCGCGTTAGCGGGGGAGCGCGGCCGATGACAACACGGCACTATCCGTCGCGGGCGCGGCTTCGACCACCGTGGTGCTGGCGCGCATGGCTTCGATCTCCGCACGACGGGCATCGAATGCCGGGCGCTGCGCCTTGGACAAAGGCTTCCCGGACAGCTGGGACAGGCGGCGCGGATTGATCTTCTTGCCGTGGTGATGGACTTCGTAATGCAGGTGCGGACCCGTCGAGCGACCCGTCGTGCCGACATAGCCGATGACCTGGTCCTGCTTGACATAAGCGCCTTTTTTTACGCCGCGGGCAAAACCCTTCAGATGAGCGTAGGCCGTCTTGTAGCCATCCGTATGGCGGATACGAATATAATTGCCGAAGCTGCCGTAGCGGTTCGCGCGCTCGACCGTGCCGGAACCCGCGGCGAGGATCGGCGTGCCTCTGGGTGCCGCAAAATCGACGCCCGCATGCATTTTGCGGTAGCCGAGAATCGGGTGCTTGCGCTTGCCATAGGAGGAGCTCAGCCTCGCGCCATTGACGGGCGTGGCGCGCAGCTTGCGTTTGGCGGTCTTGCCTTTCTCGTCATAATAATTCTCGCGCCCCTTGGCGTCCTGGAAAAGCCAGTAGTCCGTGGTCTTCCCGCGCGGCGAAAAGGATGTGTAGAGCAGATCGCCCGCCTTGACGATGTCGCCATTGTGGTCACGCGCGACCTCGAAGAAAATCTCGAACGCATCGCCCGGCTGGATGTCGCGTTGGAAGTCGACCGAGTATTCATAGATATTGGCGAATTGCGCGACGACCTTGTCCGGCGCACCGAGCCGCGTGGCATCGACATAGAGGGAATTGCGAACTTCGCTGCGCACGGACAATGTCTCGTAGCGGAACTCCGCCTCGACGGAGTGGGCGGACCACGCGTCGCTCTCGCCGCTTGACTGGGCGCGCGACACGAACACTGTCTTCTCGACGCTCGGCTTGAAGGTCAGGTCAGTCACCGTGTCGCCGTCGAAATGCAGATCGAAGCTCTGCCCGGCGCGCAGTCGGCGGGGCGAGAACTCCTCGGAAAAAGCCTGAACCAGACGATGCGCATCGCCGCCGCTCATTCCGGCGCGCTGCAGCATCGGCCCGAGATTGTCGCCAGGCTTGAGCTCGACCGTCCGGCTACTCAGGGCGGGCGCGGCGAAGTCGGCGTCCAGTGCCATGTCGAAACGCGAAATATCGAGGGTCGGCTCGGGCGGGAGCACCTCCGACACCACGCTGGATTGCGAGCCGTCAGGCATGGCGACGGCTGCCACGACGAGCACGGCGGCGGCCGCCATCAGGCCTTTACGCACGCGCGGGCGATGGAGCACGTCGGGCAGACGGTGTGACAGCTCTGATAAGATGGGCGTCATGCTCGGCTTCCCTGGTCGGCACTTGGTCTGATCTATATCGACCTGCCCCCTACAGTGCCCGCCGATCCCTTGGAAAAGGGTTAACCAAACTTTCAACGCGCGTCACCTTAACGGTTTTTTATGTCGCGTTCAGTCCGTCTGGCCTAAGCCCTGTCGCATGAGCGCATCCCCGCCCGCAACCAACGATGACAGAGCCGCCCCAGCGCGCCACATCGTGCGCGGCAAACCGCTGACTTTGCGGCGCGTTCTGAAGTGGGTTGCGCTGATCCTCGTGGGCCTGCTGCTGCTCGTCGCCATGGCGTCCTATTGGGCGTGGACACAGCGCTATTCGCTGCTCGAACGGCAGGTCATTACCTATCTGGAAAGCCAGGGCATCGAGGCCGATCTGAGCATCGACAACGCCACCAGAACCCGGGCCGACATAAGCAACATCCGCATGAGCCATAAGGGCGAACGCTTTCTCAGCCTGGACCGGTTGGAGGCGGAGTATCAATGGCGCGACCTGATAGAGGGCCGGGTCGAGCGGCTGGTGATGAGCGGGCTGGTCGCAAAGATCACGGTCGACGCGCGCGGCAATGTCATCGACGGCTGGCGACCGCCGTCATCCGGCGGGGACGGCTTTGCGCTGCCGCCGCGCGGGATCGTCGTCAATGGCGGCATGGTCCAGCTGACCACGCCCTACGGCGTCGTTCCATTCGATGGCAGCGCAACCATCGACGATCTGCAGAATTTCCGGCTGACGGGCGATCTGGGGCAGACGCGGCTTGCGCGCGACGGGGCGAGCGCGGTGCTGACCGGTCCCATTGAGCTCACACGTGCGGAGGGCGACCTCAGCATCGAGAGCCGGGCGCTGTCGCTCTCTGCCATTCATCCGCAAGGACAGCTGACGACCACGACGGCGCAGATCACGGCACGCTATGCGGACGGCGCGCTGGA
>CALDUL010000041.1 GCA_937923575.1 uncultured Algimonas sp. | reverse complement strand
CTACTTCTTCCGAAAACTGTCCAAGCTCACAACCTTTGGCCCGTCGTCATCGCCGCCAGGCTCGTCATCCGTGTCGGGCTTTTCTGCAGCTTTCCCCACGTTCGTCGGAGCCGGAGCACCCAAGCCGGTCGGCGCGGTACTCCCCAGCGCTGTCCCCGGGGCCAGACCGATCACCGGCGCGCTGTCGAATTCCGGCGGCGGATCGAACGTCATCGAAAAGCCAACGCTCGGATCGTGGAAGCGGGTGATGGCGTGATAGGGGACCTTGAGATATTTCGGGATGCCGCCGAATTTCAGCGTGACTTCAAAATCATCCGCATTGGCGGCGAGATCCCAGAACTGGTGTTCGAGCACGATGGTAATTTCTTCGGGATATTTCGCGGCGAGCTGGTCGTCGATTTCCACACCCGGGTAGCGGGTCAGGAAAGTGATGTAGAAATGATGCGCGCCGGGCAGGCCGTCCTCCCGGATGACGCGCCGAATGGCGTCGCGCACGACACCGCGCAGCGCGAGATTGCGCATCTGCTCATAGTTCATCAGGTCGTGACTCATGGGATCACCCTAGCCCGTGGCGTTACGCGGTCAACAGCCATAAGGCCGCCCCGCGTTAAAGCGCCTCAATGTGTGGGCCGCGACAGGGGGCGGCGCTTGCGCTAGGACCGTACCATGAGCGCGCTCTTCATTCCGCCCCACGCCCCGCCGCTGACCGGGGAGGAGAGCCTGGTCGAGGCCACGTGGAAGTTCATCCGCAACCCGGTCGAAGGCTTCGGCCCGCTAGCCTGGAGCCAGCCCATCGTAACGGCGAAGACCTTTGGCCAGACGCTGCACGTCATTTCCGATCCCGAAGGCATGAATGAGGTGCTCGTCCGTCAGGCGTCGAAATTCACCAAGACCGCCATCGACGCGCGCATCCTCGGCCCCGCGACGAAGGAAGGATTGCTCTCGGTTCATGGCGACCAATGGAAGCGGCAGAGAAAATCCGTCGCACCCATGTTCCGTCATCGCCACATGGCCGATCTCGCGCCGCTGATCACCACCGTCATCGAGGACTTCACCGCGCGCATCGACGTGCGGCCCAAGCTGAACCTCGCCGACGCCATGGCGGAGCTGACATTCGACGTGCTGGCGGGCGCGTTGCTGGGCGATCCCAAAGGCCTCGACCGGGAGAAGCTGAAAACCGCGACCCGCGCTGTGGTGACCGGGGCAGGGACGCTCCGGCCCGATGATTTGCTCCCATTCCCGCGCTGGGTGCCGCGCCCGATGAGCCCGCGCGGATCGGCGGCGCTGAAGCGATTGAAGCGCGCGGCGGACGAGCTACTGTCAGAGCGCAGAAGTCATCCTCAGGACGATCTCGTGGGTCTTCTGATCGGCGCGAAGGCGCTCTCCCCACGCGAGCGGCGCGACAATCTCATCGGCTTTTTCATCGCGGGACACGAGACCACGGCGCTGACCCTGACCTGGGCGCTCTTCCTGCTCGGCCGTCACCGTCCAACGCTGGAACGTATCCGCGCTGAGGTGAGGGCGGTCGTGGGCGATGGTCCTGTAGTGTATGAGCACATCGCCCAGCTGCCCTTTACGAATGCCGTCATCGACGAGACCATGCGCCTCTACCCGCCCGCGCCCATGTTGAACCGCGAGCCGCAAGAGAGCGTGGAAGTGCTAGGCCGCACGCTGGAGCCGGGTGATGCCGTGCTGCTCAACAACTACGTCATGCACCGCGCGGAACGCCTCTGGGACAACCCGCTCGCGTTTGATCCCGACCGCTTCCTGCGCGATCCGTCGCTGAAGAAAAAAGGCGCGCCCTACATGCCGTTCGGCGCAGGCCCGCGCATTTGTGTCGGCGCGGCCTTCGCGACGATGGAGGCGGTCATGGTGCTGGCCACGCTCGCGCGCGACTACGATGTGGTGGTGGGCGAGAATGTGTTCCCGCGACCGCTGATGACGGTGACGCTGCGGCCCGAAGGCGGGGTTCCGGCGCGGTTGGTGCGGGTTGGGGGGGTAGCGGCCACACAGATGCAGGGTCACTGCGAGCGGTGCAGAATTTGGAGTGGGACTCCCCCTGTAACAAAGGCAAGAACCAAGCCGATCCAAAGCGTTAAAAGTGTACCTTCAGGCAGCCCGTAGCCTCCCTGAAGCATGCCTATCAGGACTGTAACAGACAGAATGACGGTGCATATCGACACGAACTTTACGCCAGAGCCCCAAGCTACTCGGCGCAGTAGTCGAGGCCATGCCATCAGGAGAGATGGAACGAAAATAGGCCCCGCGACCGCGCCGTAGAGTAAGACCGAGCACCACGCGATGTCACTTGGAACGCCGTGTTGCGATAAAACAGATGTCACGACCCAAGTCGCAACCAAGGCGATCAAGATGCCTGAAAGCGTGTATCCGGCTATGTTCCCTAGACGAACGGACACGCCGAACAGCTGCAGTCCATGTCTCACCCCGTCCAAATGAATGCTGCTTCCCAATACAGCGGTATCGCTTTCGGTTATCCGGAAGTTAAAATATCTCGCCCAACAACGGCTCGAACGTCTCGCCCGCGAACATCCGCACGCCCATCTCGCGCAGCTCGACCAGCGGGAGCCGGTCTTCCTCATCCAGTCCCGGTCCGGGTGTACGGATGAAGACGCCGGTGATGCGGCCGGGGTGGCGCAGGGCGGCGTCGCGGTAGACGACGGGGTCGTGCTGGCCGCTGTCGCCGATGAGGTAGAAGGGCGTGTCCGGGTGGGCGGCGAGAATGGTGTCGATGGCGACGCCCTTGTGGCTGCCGTGTGTGGACTTGATGAACTTGTTTTCGTCCACGCCGTAGTCGCGCAGGAATTTGGGTGCGCGCGGAACGCCGGCGCGTTGGAATACAGCGTCGAGAAACCCGTGCATGTTCCATGGCGAGCTGCTGACGAAATAGGCCGGGATAGTGCCCGTCTGCATATGGGAAAGGAGCTGAACCGCGTCCGGAAAAACCGTGCGGCTGTTCACATTGCCCGTCAAAGAGGTCCAGAGGTTGGACCGCGTCGACCAGGCGGATGTATGCATAACCGTGTCGTCTATGTCGGAGATCACGCCGTAAGGCGCGGCCGGGTCGGCGAGGAAGACGGGATGGGGCGTGGCTGCGCCGTCTGCCGTGACCATGACGTCGCTCCAGCCCAGCGCCGCGTCCCCGCGCGGCAGCCGCAGCTCGTAATAGCCTTCCTCATCAGAGGTCGCTGAGACACCGGCAGCGCTGAGCTTCACGCCCGCAATCTCGTCGGTCAGGAATAGCGCGGTCATGGCCGAAAGGTTCTCGATCAGGCTCGGCGTGTCGTCCGGCACGCGCGTGGGATCGGTCAACAACGCGCGACCGCGCAGGACTAACTCGGTCGGCGTGGCGTAGCCGTGATAGGCCTGGAGGTGCAGCGACTCCCGGTTCTGCGACGGCCGGATACGCTCGAAGAGGTTTTCGGCAGAGGTGGCGAGGGAGTGCAGGAGAGCGGGCATAGTGAGCTAACGCGCCGCGCCGCAGTTTCGTTCGCGCAAAATGGGCGGGCTAGACGAGGTCCAGCTCCGACACATCGCGGTAGTCGCCGAGCTTGCCCCGGATGAAGGTGTTGAACGCGATGGCGCGGCGCAGATCCTTGGAACCGTTCTGTTCGATCATGTGATTGACGCTGGATGGGAAGAGCAGGACCTCGCCCTTGCGCGGCGTGATGGTGTTGACCGAGGTGTTATAGAGATTGGCCTTGTCCGGGTCTGGGCGAATTTCCAGCTGCTGATAGGTCGTGTGACGGTCGAAGAAAACGCGCGAGACGGGTTCGGGCAGGTCGCAATAATAGAGCGAGCCGGACAGGATCGAGTTGGAGTGGGCGTGGCTGTGCATGCCGACATTGGGCTGGTTCAGCAGCGCCCATGACTGGGTGACATAGACGGTCTGTGAAATACCCATGATCGTGCGCGCATAGATGTTGAGCGCTTCCTGCACCGCGTCGGCGATGGATTTCAGTTCCGGGTGGCGGAAGATGTAGAGGTCTTCGCTGATCATGTTGTCGCGATTGCGGATCATCGGCAGGTTCTGAATGTACTCCACCTGCTTTTGCGTGATCGCGCTCGACAGATCCGCCCGCATGAAGGGCGTGGCGAAGAGCGGTTGGATGTCGACATTTTCTACGGCCATGGCGCGCATGTGCGACGGGGCGGGAGGAATGGCAAGGGGGAGGGATGTTCCACCAGTTCGCGCGCCGGCCTTGGTGCGTGTCGCGGCCCGTGCAATCTCGATAGTTTTGGGAATAAGTGGAGGGTTTCTGTTGCCAGCTACCCTCCGGAGCCCGCCTAGGGCGCTGAAGCCCTAGGAGTTAAAAGCGAGTTGTTCGCGCTGCTTACGCGGCGAGAGCAAACTCTTCAGCAGTGTTATCATTAGCACTTACTATAGATGAGCATTTAACGGTGCTCACACGAACGAAAGCTAACGTCTTTAGGCGTCTGTCGATCCTATTTCGGCCCCATGAACAACGCTCAGGATCCGTGGAGATCTTGAGCGCTGATGGTGGAGCCGCCGGGTACCGCCCCCGGGTCCAGTCCGCTTATTACACGCGCGTTTATCGTCATATCTGGCAAGCCAGCGAGAGATATATGGGTGAGCGGGCAGTTGGTTGCAAGCGAATAGCCTGGCCAAGACAAAACCCGCCCCGCGAGGAGCGTCTTCTAATCTTACACAGCTCGCCCTTCGGACGGGGCGCGCTGGCGTCGCGCATGCGGAGCAGCTCTGCCTCGTCCGAGCAGGACAGGAGCGAGCTGTCGAGGCCGCGCAATGCGATGCCGAGGTGTGTGACGAGGCTGGTTGTCTTTCCGTCGTCTGCGGCGGCGTCTTAGCGTTCTACGTCCGCATGATGCTCGAAATCGATAGGGTTTGCCATTATTACCCTCCCGCTTGACGTTAATGCCTTTGATCGACCGAAGATGAACAGAATTGGCAAGGCCACTCTTGTTACGGCGTTGAAAGTCGTTCGCGGCCCGGTCATAGCGGGGTGTGAGCGCAACACTCGACATACTGAAGGAGCTGATCGCCTTCGACACGCGCAATGGGACGGGCAATGAAGTCGCCTGTGTCGAATGGCTTGCGCAACGGTTGGGTGCCCACGCGCCGGACAGGCTCATCGTGGAAACGGTCGAGCGCTCCCGCGACAAACCCGACAGCGCCTTTGTGCTGGCCGTCTGGGGCGAGCCGAAAGTTCTGCTGAATGTGCATATCGACACCGTCCCATCCGGGGAGGGCTGGACCAACGACCCGCTCGACTTGGTTGTGCGTGACGGGCGCGCTTATGGCCTTGGCACCAGCGACATCAAGGGCGCGGCGGCGGCCATTCTCGGCGCTTTGGAGGGCGTGACGCCCAAAGACGTGGCGGTGCTGCTCTCTGGTGATGAGGAACATGGCTCCGAAGTCATGCCCGCTATTATCGAACGCGGGCATTTGCGGGGGGTGGAACGCGCGGTCGTCTGCGAGCCGACCTCCTGCCGCGTCGGTCGCGCGCACCGCGGCATGCTCGCGATGGAAGTCACTTTCGAGGGTCCGGGCGGGCACAGCAGTCTGGCAGACACAATCGAGCCCCCCCTGCTGCGTGCCGCCGAATTCGCGACCAAGCTCGGCGGCTATAAGCGTGATCATCTGAACTTCGGCGAACCGCCTTTTGCCGGCCTGTGCGTCAATGTCGGAGAGATCCGCAGCGACGGTGCCTATAACGTCATCCCGACGACGGCGTCCGTCTGGATGTCCATGCGTCCGCCGCCCGGCGATGATGTGCGCGGGCGCGAAAAGGACGTCATCGGGCTTGCATCCGCGGTCGAGCGTAAGGCCACGACGGACACGATCGTCGCGTTCGAGCCCTTCGCCAGCCGCGATCCTGAAACCTTCCGCAGTGTGTTCGACACGGAGGAGGTTGTCGATCTGCCCTATTGGACCGAGGCCGCCATGATGTCCCAAGCGGGCGTCAACACAATCGTCTATGGTCCTGGAAACCTTGAACAAGCGCACCGGCCGGATGAGTATGTCGAGCTCGATCAGCTGCGCGCGGCGGAAGCCCGCTACGCTCAGCTCCTCTCAGGCGCTCTGTCAGGAGAAGAGGGCTGAGCAGCGTCCGTCAAACCGTGCTGTCCTCGCTGTCGGCCGTGGGCGCGACCAATGAGGCGCGCTTCTACGCGGACCTGTTCGCGAAGGAAGATCCGGAGCGTTTCGCGCTGGTCCTGCTCGATCCTCGCGTGCTGAAGAACCCGCTGCTCGAAGCGCTCACCTCATCCTTGCAGATCCTGTCCAACCTCGGTCTCGCGCCCATCTTGCTGATCGGTGCGCTGGACGAGGACCGGACTGCGATCCGCTTTCAGTCGCAGCGTCTGGCCCGCGATCTGGAAACCTCCGGCGTCAAGGTCGCCAAGCTCAATACCGCCACTTACGGTCTTGTCGCGGAACTGCGTCGCCGCTGCAAATCCGGCATCATCCCGATCCTGGAAATGACAGAACGTCGCGGGCCGATGAACTTGCCGAAGCTCGTATCCGACCTGCGCTCCGCGAAGATCGTCTCGCTGCAGCCTTCTGGCGGTCTCGATCTCGATGGCCGTCGCAGGCGAAATCTGCGCCTCGGCGAAGTCGGCGCGCTGATCGCCGGCGGTGCGCTCTCGCCGGGTCAGCAGGCCTTTCTGCGCATGGTGCAGCGGATCGAGTTGGAGGCCAATGAGGGCCGTCGCTCCTATATTCTTGCCAGCCCGCTCAATCTGCTGCCGGAACTGTTCACGGCCAAGGGCTCGGGGACGCTGATCCGACGCGGCGCGGAGGTGCGACAGCTGGACAAACTGCCCGACGGGCCGGGACTGAGGACGGCCATCAGCAGTGCCTTCGGCAAGTCCTTGCGTGCCGATTATCTCAAGTCGGACATTCTCACGGCGTTCTTGGAGGCGGAAAACCGCGCCGGGGCCATCTTCACCGAGCTTGCGGGGCTGCCCTATCTGTCAAAATTCTGGGTGGTGCCAGAGGCGCAGGGTGAAGGTCTGGCGCGCGATGTGTGGGACGCGGTTGTCGAAGCGCTGCCGCAATTCTACTGGCGCTCTCGGCAGGCCAATCCCTTCAACGACTGGTACTTGTCCGTGTGCGACGGCATGCAGCAAAGCGGCGATTGGCGGGTGTTCTGGCGCGGGCTGGACGCGCCCGATCTGCCCGCCGCCATTGCTGCCGCCGCCCGCGCGAAAGATGACTTTTCTTAAGGTGTTAGGGTAACATGCTAAACATAAATGCCGCATTCGACAGCGGCAATATCGACGTTGTCGACGCCTCTGATCCATCGAATATCCGCCTGCGCATCCGTACGGATGCTCACAGCGAGTTCTATCAGTGGTTTCACTTTCGAGTCACCGGCATGAAGGGCCAGCCGATCCGACTGGTCATCGAGAACGCTGGCGGCGCTGCTTACACCGGCGGCTGGGAGGACTACCGCGCCTGCTATTCGGTCGATCTCGAAGACTGGCGGCGCGAGGCCGCGACATCCTATGCCGACGGCGCATTGATCATCGAGCACACGCCGACGGCGGATTCCGTGTACTTCGCCTATTTCGCGCCATACAGCCTCGCCCGCCATGACGCGCTGATCGCCGATGCACACGGTCATGACGGTGTTTCGTTGGATGTGCTGGGTCAGACGCTGGACGGTCGCGATCTCGACTGCCTGTCGATCGGTGAGGGTGACAAGACCATTTGGGTCATCGGTCGCCAGCACCCCGGCGAGAGCATGGCCGAGTGGTGGATGGAGGGCTTCATCGCCCGCCTCACCGACGCCGACGACACGGTTGCCAGGGATATGCGCGCGAAGGCCCGTTTTCGCATCGTACCCAATATGAACCCCGACGGTTCCTTCCGCGGTCATTTGCGCACCAATGCGGCCGGCGCTAACCTCAACCGCGAATGGGACACGCCGACGATGGAGCGCAGCCCCGAGGTCAAACTGGTCCGCGACGCCATGGATGCGGACAAGCCGGTGATCTGCCTCGACGTTCACGGCGACGAAGCGCTGCCCTATAATTTTATCGCAGCCGCAGAAGGCATAGTGGGTTTTACCGACAAGCAGGCGAAGGACCTCGCAGACTTTCTCGAGGCCTACAAACAGGCGTCACCCGACTTCCAGACAAAGGTCGGCTACCCCAAAACCGCGCCGGGCAAAGCCAATCCCTCCATGTGTACGAACCAGACGGCAGCGCGTTACGACTGTCTCGCCATGACGCTGGAAATGCCGTTCAAGGACAATGCCGACGCGCCGGATGAGCGCTACGGCTGGAGTCCGGACCGCTGCGCGCAACTCGGCAGCGATACGCTGGACGCGATGGCCGCGGTGATCGAGCAGCTCTAACGGCTACTCCACCTCGGCGCGGTGCTCGCGACCCATCAGCGCGGTCATCGCGTCGTTGACGCTGATCCGGTCGGCGAGGATGTCTGCGAGGGCAAAGCTGATCGGCATTTCGACGCCCAGCCGCTCGGCCATGGCCTTCAGCGCGGGCGCGGTCGCCACGCCTTCGGTCACGGCCAACCGTCCCTGCATGATGTCCTGCAGTTTTTCGCCCCGTCCGAGCGCGAGGCCGCAGCTCATGTTGCGGCTCATTTCGGAGCTGCAGGTGAGGACCAAATCGCCAAGTCCCGAAAGTCCCGTCAGTGTCTCTGGCCGTGCGCCAAGTGCCGTGCCGAGCCTGCGCATCTCCGCAAAGCCCCGTGCAATGATCGCCGCATGTGCGCTGCGTCCCAGGCCCTTGCCCAGCACGATGCCGCACACGATGGCGAGCACGTTTTTTACTGCCCCACCGATCTCCGCACCCAGCACATCGTCGGTGAAATAGGGCCGGAAGGTCGGCGCGGCGCAGGCCGCGACAAGCGCTTCGCCCACGGTCTCGTTCGCACAGGCCAGCGTCACCGCCGTCGGCAATCCGCGCGCGACATCGGCGGCAAAGCTTGGGCCCGACAGCACAGCAGGCACGGCGTGTGCTAGCACGTCTTCGAGCACGTCGGACATGAAGCTCTGCGTCGCAATCTCGATACCCTTGGAGCAGAGGATCACCGGCACGCCTGCGGGGATATGGTCCGCGAAAGACGCCAATGTCGCGCGCGTGTGCTGCGCCGGAGCGACGGAGAGATAGGCGTCTCGCCCTGCGAGGTCCGCAGGCGATGATACCGCTCTGATGGACGGATTTAACGGCACGCCGTCGAGGTAGCAGCGATTGATGTGCTCGGCGTTGATGTCCTCGGCGCAATCCTCCTCGAAGCTCCAGATTGTCACATCACGTCCGGCGGAGGCGAGCGTTTGCGCCAGCGCCGTGCCCCATGCGCCTGCGCCGACAATGCCGAAGCTCTGATAGGTCATGGCGCATACTCCGTTTGTGCGACGCTAGGGCGCTCTGATATCTCGGCCAGCCATGTTGCGAGCTGAGGCCGCGCCGCGCGCCAGTCCAGATCGGCATGGCGCATATCGAGATAGGTCAGCGCGCAGACCAGCGCAGCATCGCCAATGCCGAAGCCCCCGCGCGTCTGCGCCTCCAGATGGTCCAAAGTGCCGTTGATCGCGCGTACGTGCCGTGCCTGCATGTCTGGATCGGCATTGCCGCTGCGATCCGCGAACATGCGCGCGACAGCACGGTCGCAAATTCCGTCCGCGACCGCTTCCAATACGCGGTCTTGCAGCGAACGCGGCCCGCCGCCGGACAGCACGTGGCAAATCACCCGGCTGTCCGCGATCAACATGCCGTCGTCCATCTCCAGGCTCGGAATCATCAACAGCGGATTGGGCTGGGCGGCGTCATTGCCGAGGATATTGGTCCGCACCAAGCTCAGCGGCACGCCGTGCTCGAGCGCCACGATCCGGCATTTGCGCACGAATGGTGAGGTGGGGGAGCTGTAGAGTTTCATGATTTGGGGCCTCGGCGCCCGGAACCCGACTTGGGCGCGCGCGCCGCCGCGTCCGCATCCAGCGGCCAACGCGGGCGGGCAGACGCCGATAGCGGGGACAGCAACCCGGCGTTAAGCCGCTCCAACCCGGCTCGGGCGATCATGGCGGCATTGTCGCCGCAGAATTTAAGCGGCGGGAAGATGGGGGTGAAACCGTGGGTTTCCGCCGTCTCGATCAGCCGTGCGCGCAGCGTCTTGTTGGCCGCGACACCGCCGGCGATGACGAAGCGGCGCTCGATGTAGCGTTCGCCAAAGCGCTGCATGGCGCGGGCGGTGCGGTCTGTGAGGCAGTCGGCGAGGGCGGTCTGGAAACTGGCGGCGAGGTCGTGCTTGGCCGCGTCGGTCTTGTCAGACGCTTCATAGGCTCGCGCCACGGCCGTTTTCAGCCCCGCGAAGGAGAAGTCACAGCTATCGCGGTCGAGCAGCGGGCGGGGCAGGCGCACGGCTTTGCTGTCGCCGTCCATGGCCCAGCGCTCCACCTGCGGCCCGCCGGGAAAGCCCAGGCCCATGACCTTGGCCGTCTTGTCGAAGGCCTCTCCGGCTGCGTCGTCAATCGTCGAGCCGAGCCGCTCATATTCGCCGAGGCCGTAGACAGCGATCAGCTGCGAATGGCCGCCGGAGACGAGCAGCAGCAGATAGGGGAAGGGGCAGTCGGCTTCGATCCGCGGCGATAATGCGTGGCCTTCCAGATGGTTCACGGCCAGCAGCGGCACGTCCAGCGCGCTCGCCAATCCCTTGGCCGCGAGAAGTCCCGTGATGACGCCGCCGATCAGCCCCGGCCCGGAGGTAGCGGCGACGGCGGAAATATCGGCATAGCGGACTCCGGCGTCGCTCACGGCGCGGTCGATGACGCTATCGATGATGCCCATGTGGGCGCGGGCGGCGATCTCCGGCACGACGCCGCCAAAGGGCGCATGTTCGGCGTCCTGACTTGCCACGATATTGGACAGCAGACCGCGCCTTGAGCAGAGCACGGCGGCCGCCGTCTCGTCGCAGGAGCTTTCCACGCCCAATATGATCGTTCCCGCAGGGGGAATGAGCGTTTGCGTCGGGGACTGTGTCGCGGTTAATGGCACGCCGCTCACCTAGGGAACGGCCAGACAGCTTGCAACAATCCAAGATCATAGGAAC
>CALDUL010000040.1 GCA_937923575.1 uncultured Algimonas sp. | reverse complement strand
CCACCAGAAAGTCATCGAGGAGGCTCCCGCCCCCGGCATGACGGAAGAGGTGCGCGCCGCGATGACCGACGCCGCCGTGAAGGCCGCGCAGGCCGTCAACTATGAGGGCGCGGGCACGGTCGAATTCATCGTGGACGGCTCGGGCGCGCTGCGCACGGACGGCTTCTGGTTCATGGAGATGAACACCCGCCTGCAGGTGGAGCACCCGGTGACCGAGGAGATCACGGAACTGGACCTTGTGGAGTGGCAAATCCGCGTCGCGCGTGGGGAAAAGCTACCGGAGCAGAGCGACATCACGATGAGCGGCCACGCGGTGGAAGCAAGGCTTTATGCCGAAGATCCGGCGAATGACTTTCGACCTAGTGCAGGACGGCTGGAGTGTTTTCAGGTCCAGCAATGGCTGGATGACGTTGCTCTCACTGCGCGTATCGATACGGGTGTGCGCGAGGGTGATTCCGTCACCATCCATTATGATCCCATGATCGCCAAGCTCATCGCCCACGCACCGAATAGGCAACAGGCCATTGATAAGCTCATCAATGATCTGAACCGTTCCTATGTCGATGGTCCAGCGACGAACCTCGACTTCCTGAAAGCCTTGTTAGCGCATGAAGGTTTCCGGTCCGGAGAGGTGGATACCGGACTCATCGGTCGCGACGTCGCGATGCTGGTGAGCCCAGTGCCGATACCGGATAAGGCATACGCGCTGGCCGCAGCATCTATCCTGTCCGCGGCGGAAAGCGATCATTCCAACGACTATAATCCTTGGTCTATTCGCTCCGCATTTCGGCTGAATCTTGGGGCGGAGACCGTCATCCGGCTCATGCGAGACAGCGAAGTGCTTCCGGTCTGGGTCCGCCCAACGCCAGTGAGCTGGATTGTCCGCTTCGACGGTGCCGATCACGAAGTTTCTAGGGTGAGTTGGTGGGATGGCTCGGACGGCGACCCCCTCGCCCATGCGGGTCATGGGGTCGGACAAGTGACGAAGCAGCGCGTCATCATCCGTCGCAAATACGTCTCATACGTTATTCCGCGCTACGTCACTGCGCGTGGGATGACCTCAACTACCACCCCCGGCGCCCTCACCGCGCCCATGCCGGGCAAAGTGATTGCGGTGAATGTGGCCGAAGGCGACACGGTCACCGAAGGTCAGACGCTGGTCGTGCTCGAGGCCATGAAGATGGAAATGGCCATTAAGTCGCCGCGCGACGGAGTGGTGGCGAGCGTGCCGCAGGCGGCGGGTGCGATGGTCGGCGACGGCGATGTTCTGGTGGCGCTGGAGGAGTAGAATATCCCCTTCTCCCTGGAGGGAGAAGGTGGCCCGAAGGGTCGGATGAAGGTGTTCCGTCCGTTGCTTCGCTCGATAAATCGTACACCCTCACCCGCCCTTGCGGGCACGCCATCCGCGTCGCGATACGCTACATCGCTTTGGCGCAAATCCCTCCAGGGAGAGGGACTAAGGAGAACAGACTCACATGCCCACGACGCCCTACCCCACGCTCCAATTCGCTCATTCCGATACGACGGAGGCGATCCGCGAGAGCGTTTATCAATTCGCGAGCGACAAGATTGCGCCCATCGCGGCGGAGATCGACGCGACAAATGAATTTCCGCGCCACCTGTGGCCGGAGATGGGCGCGCTCGGCCTGCACGGCATCACCGTGTCCGAAGAGCAGGGCGGGCTTGGGCTCGGCTATCTCGAGCACACCATCGCCATCGAGGAAGTGTCGCGTGCGAGCGCGTCCATCGGCCTGTCCTACGGCGCGCACTCCAACCTCTGCATCAACCAGATCGAGCGCTGGGGGGATGCGGAACAGAAGGCGAAATACCTGCCAAAGTTGGTCAGCGGCGAGCATCTCGGCAGCCTCGCCATGTCCGAGTCCGGCGCAGGCTCGGACGTCATGTCCATGCGGCTGAAGGCGGAGAGTGCGCAGGGCGGATTCCTCCTCAATGGCACCAAGATGTGGATCACCAACTCGCCAACCGCCGACACGCTGCTGGTCTATGCTAAAACCGATCCGGACGCCGGATCGAAGTCCGTCTCTGCCTTCCTGATCGAGCGCGGGTCCGAGGGTTTCTCGGTCGCGCAAAAGCTCGACAAGCTCGGCATGCGCGGGTCGGACACGGCGGAGCTGGTATTCGAGAATTGCTTCGTGCCCGAAGAGAACCTTGTCGGCGAACGCGGCCAGGGCGCGGCGATATTGATGAGCGGTCTGGACTATGAGCGCGTCGTGCTCTCCGCCGTCTCCATCGGCATCATGCAGGCGTGTCTGGATGTGGTTCTTCCTTACGTCCATGAACGCAAGCAGTTCGGCAAGTCTATCGGCGAGTTCCAGCTGATCCAGGGCAAGCTGGCGGACATGTATGTGAGCCTCAGCACCGCGCGCGCCTACTCCTACGCTGTCGCCGCCGCCTGCGACCGCGGCGAAACCACGCGCAAGGACGCGGCGGGCTGCATTCTCTACGCAGCGGAAAAAGCCACCCAAATGGCGCTGGACGCGATCCAGATCCTCGGCGGCAATGGCTATATCAACGACTACCCCACGGGCCGTCTGCTGCGCGATGCCAAGCTGATGGAGATCGGCGCGGGCACGAGTGAGATCCGGCGCTGGCTAATCGGGCGGGAGCTATTCGGGGAAACCGCCTAGAGACACTCTACCGCCGCCACATCCAGCCGGAATGGGCCGTCCACGCCGTCGGCGATGATCAGGCCCATCTGGCGGATGTCGCTGCGATCGAATTCGCCGCCACGCACATCACGGCCGAAGACGGTCGGGCGCAGGGCGGAGAACGGGACCATGACCTCGCTCCATTCGCCGGCGGGCAGATCCGGCAAGTCGGTCTGCCAAGAAATATTGCGCCCGCGCCAGCTCTGGCCCGTGCGGAAAGTGATGCTGTAGCCGCGGTCATCCGGACGTACGGTCAGGCGCACGCCCTCTTCATTCGCCAACCATTTCGGATCGGTGCGCAGGCGGATGGAGGTGAACCCGCCGCCATTGGTATTGACGTTGCCGGTAAAGGCCATGTGGTCCTGCTGGAGCGCGACATATCCCTTGGACAGCCCGCCCATCACCCCGTCATTGACGACGGCCCAGTCATCGACCGCGGCCGCGGTGTTCATCTTTATCTGCATGTCACATCCCGTGCTGGTGAAGGTGGGCGCGCTCGCGTCGGACGTCGGAGTCCCGGCTTGCGCCGAGCAGGCGGCCAAGAGAACGGAAAATGCAATAAGCGCGCGTGTCATACAGAGGTTACGCGCGGACACGGCGTCGCGTTCTAAAACAGTCTGAAAATGATCTGGGGATTGGGGCTCCCGGTCTCACGGGGCGCATTGGAGACCGGGAGCGAACGAAGGACCGAAATCCTGTCGTATTCGCGCGTTACACGTCCCATTTTGAACTGTCACGCCCCAAATGGTGTATTACAGTGAAATTGGTTAATCGCAGGCAGCCCGCGATCAGGACGCAAAGCTCACGATGTCGGATAGATCCGGCCGGGGGCGGGATAGGCTCTGCTCTGACGGCGTACCGAGATAGATGAAGCCCGCAATCCGCTCCCCCTCATTCACGCCCAGCGCGTCGTGCATGCGCGGATCATGGGCGTACCATTCGCTCAGCCACTGGGCGCCAAACCCGCTCGCCTGAGCCGCCATGAGCAATGTCATGCAGACCGCACCGACAGAGAGCTCCTGCTCCCACACCGGCGTACCCCTGAGGCAGTCGACTGGGCTGCTGACCACCATCAGAACGACCGGCGCGCGTAGAAACCGTGCGGCCTCAAAGGCGACGCGGTCTTCGGGGTGTTCGGGATTGTCATCGGCATAGGTCTGCGCCAGCTGCGCTCCGATCCGCGCGCGCGCCTCGCCCTGAAACACCACTATACGCCAGGGCGAGAGCTTGCGATGGTCGGGCACGCGCGTGCCGAGGGTCAGGATCTGCCGGAGCTGTTCCTCATCCGGGCCCGGCTCGCTCATCGCCTTGGACTTGTTGGAGCGGCGATCGGCCAGAAAGTCGAGCACAGCGTCATTGCGGGTCGGGAGCGGGAAGGTCTTGTCGGCCATGGTATGGTGGATATAGGCGGACGCAGCAGACTTCCAAGCCCGAACAGGCAAGCCCGAACAGGCAAGCCAGAACAGGAACTCCATGACCCCGGAACAGACACTTGCCGAACTCGGCCACACATTGCCGAAACCTATGGCGCCTGTGGCCAACTATGTGCCTTATGTGGTGAGCGGATCGACCGTGTTTATCTCTGGGCAGATAAGCAAGGTGGGCGACGAGTTGGTCGGTGGCCGGCTGGGTGAAGGCCTGACGGTGGAAGACGGCCAGCGCGCCGCACAGCTCTCGGCGCTCAACATCATCGCGCAATTGAAGGCAGCCTGTGGCGGCGATCTGTCCAAGGTGCGGCGCATCGTGAAGCTGGGCGGCTTCGTCCAGTCCGCGCCCAGTGCGACAGGCCCGCAAATTCCGCAGATCATCAACGGCGCGTCGGACCTGATGGTCGCCGTGTTTGGTGACGCAGGCCGTCACGCCCGCTTCGCCGTGGGCTCTCCCAGCCTACCGCTGGATGTGGCCGTGGAGATCGACTGCATCGCGGAGATCGACCCCGCTTAAGGCCCCCTAGATCTTCGACGGATAGACCGGGCGGATGTCGTAGGGAATGTCGTCGAGATTGCCGAGCACGGTCTCTGCCGCCGCGTCGAGCGTCGCATATTTATCCATGAACGCCTTGGCCGCGTCGTAGTCGCCGTCGCCCTGGATCATCACGACCTTGCCCGTGAGGTCGGAAATCGCCCGTGCGAGTCTGTCGAAATCGAGCCTGTAGCGCTGCTCGTCCGGCAACCATTCCGCGGCCCCGACTTCGCGGAAATAACGATATTGAAAGGCCGCACCCTTGGCATGGGCGGCAGTGACGCCGAAGCGCATGGAGCGGAACTTGCCCGTGAAATAGGTCGCCAGATAGGCATCCCGCTCGGACGCATCCAGCTCTCCGCGTTCCATCATATAGAGCACATTATAAGCGCCCATAACGTCGGCCTTGCCCTCTTCCAGCCCCGAATACTGATCCTTGAGCTCCAGCCGCACTTCGGTCTCGCGTCCGTCCACGACGATCTTCCCCGGCCCGAGCGAATGGGACAGTTCGTGGAAGACCGTATTGTTGGACATCCACTTTTTCTCGGTCAGCGCGGCCTGCTCCGGCACCAGAACGCGCTCGCCGATAGGGGCGAGGATGCGGTCGTATTTCGCGCCCAGCACATTGGCGAGGATGACCTTCTTTGCGCCCTTGGCCTCGCGCACTCGCTCGTCATTGGGCAGGTTGAAGGCGATGGTCTGCACGCCGTTGGAATTATCGCCGCCGCCCTTGATCTGGTCCACCACGGAGATCGGGCTCTCGAACCCTCTTGCCGTGTTCTTATAGGGGTCCGGGACCGGGAGGTTCTCCTCCATGTCCTTCAGATAGCCCTTATATTTGTCGAGCGCCGCAGACGCGTCCGGGTCCTTGATCGTCAGGAACATCTCGTAAGCCGTCTTGTAGCCGAAGAGCTGGTCGTCATAGACCTCATAGGGGCCGATGGCGATTTCGATGGGGCCTTCGAGGTCCATCCAGGCTAGCTCGCTCTCGAAATAATCATCCGTCTCGAAGGCGTCCGCGCGCAGTTCCAGAAAGCGCTTGAGCGTCGGCTCCGCTGTCTGGGACGCCGCCCGACGCATCAGCCGCGCGGCGGCTTCGACCTGCTCGGAATAGGCATCGCGGTAAGGAATGGCGATCAGCCCGCCATCGTCATTGCGGCGGATCACGGTGTAGCCGGAGGTGAAGGCGTCGCGATCATCGGGGTTCGCCTCCAGATGGGCCTCGAACTCGGCCTTCGTCATATCAGCCGGGTAGAAACCACCGCCCTTGGGACAATCGCCCAGACCGTCGACGAAGGGCGCGTCGCCCTCCAGCCCGTCGCAATGGGCGAAGTGCAGATCGAACATGTTCAGCGCATCCATGTCGCCCTTGGCCGCGATCTTGGTGCGCAGCGCCGGATTGTCGGCATTGCGCTGCAGCAGGTAGATTTCGTCCATGATGGGGCCGAGCTGCATCAGCGTTTCCAGCGCAGCACGTTCAGAGGCGGGCAGAAAGTCGACATCCGGGCTCATCCGGATTTCGGAGAATTTGGCGTATTGTCCGGCGACGTCGTAAAAGGGCGCTTCGACTTCGACGCTTTCGACCGGTTCCGGTGCGGTCTTTACAGCAGTTTCCCCACACGCCACCAGCAGGGCAGCGGACACAAGCAGCAATCGTTTCATCGTCTCTCTCCTCAAAGCGCCGCGCGTATCTCTTGCGCCAGCGCGGACAGCTCAGCCATATCTCCCATTTTGGCAGAACCATGACCGACCATGCGTTGGTCCTCCCAGCGCGGAATGATGTGAATGTGGGTGTGGAACACGGTCTGCCCGGCGGGCGCGCCGTTATAGTTCATGGTGATGATGCCGTCAGGCTTGAGGCTTTTCTCCACCGCGATCGCCACGCGCTGCACCAGCCCGTAAATGCGCCCCAGATCCTTCGGCGCGACGTCCAGCAGGTTGCGCGACGGTGCCTTGGGAATGACCAGGCAGTGCCCGCGCGTCTGCGGAAAGGCGTCCATGATCGCAACGGCATGGGGCTCATCCGCGATGACCGCCGCCGGCATCTCCCCGCGCAGGATCTTCGCGAAGATGTTGTCGGTGTCGTAAGTGCCGTGGAGTGTCATGTGTGCGACCTAGAGAGACGGTAGCTCTTTGTCATCCCATGCCGGGCCGCAATCGGCCGCAGTCCAACAAGGTCGTTATCCAAACAAAGTCTTGACCCATTGCCTCTATTGAATGCACCTGAGCTCTTGAAGGTGGACGTGACGGCGTGAAGAGAATCCTCAAATGGCTGGCCCTGATCTTCGCCTCGCTCTGCGTTCTGGTTATCGGCCTGTTCGTCTTCTTCCTGGTCTCGTGGTGGATGTCGGAGCGGCAGGCGAGCGTGACGCTAGAGGACGGCACGGAAGTCTCCCTCCATATTCGTCCCATGCTGTTGACCTATATGATCGGGTTGCATTCGGACTATCATCGGCGGCTCTCCGTCAATACCGGTGGCCTCGATTACGGCCATCAGCTGTTCGCGGATACGGGCTGGTGGCGCGGGTCCCTGCTCTACCGCATGGCCGATGGCGGACTGCTTCTGCATGAGGGCCAGAATGGGTGTTTCACTCTGACCGATGCGCACGGCAAGGCCAGAGTCCGGAGCGCGGACTGTCCTGTCCGAACAACAGACGACGCGCCCGACGAATGTGGCGAGGCGTCTAACAGGCCAGCACCCTCGTGGCAGTTCGATAATGCAGTCTATATCGGTCAGTTCGGAGAAGGCGGCTACATCGGACACGCTCAGCGCGGCGAATGCCCGATACCTGATCCGCTATAGGCCAGAGCCTTTCTTGAAGGGCGTGTGCTTGCCCAACACTTTCACATCAAACTCTACTGCCGCGCGCTCGCGCTCCAGAAAGTGCTCCACTGCCTCCGCCAGTCCGGGATGCGCCAGGTAGTGCAGGCTGTGCGTGGTTACCGGCTCATAGCCTCGCGCCAGCTTGTGCTCTCCTTGCGCGCCAGCTTCGACCTTGGGCAAGCCGCATTCCAGACCGGCTTCGATGGCCTGGTAGTAGCAGAGCTCGAAGTGAAGGAACGGCTTGTGGACGAGCGCGCCCCAATTGCG
This sequence comes from uncultured Algimonas sp., assembly GCA_937923575.1. Taxonomy (GTDB): domain Bacteria; phylum Pseudomonadota; class Alphaproteobacteria; order Caulobacterales; family Maricaulaceae; genus Litorimonas. The sequence continues at coordinate 8,792 of CALDUL010000040.1, read as the reverse complement.
GCCGTAGAGCGCGTCACTGCCAATGAAGTTTAGCGCGGCGGCAATAGGCGTGTCGTCGATCCACGCCATGACCAGCACGATGTCGTCGGCCATGGTCTCGTGGATGGCGGCAAAGAAGTCGCGGGTGAGATAGGGGCTGCCCCATTTGCGGCGGCCCGTATCGAGGTAGCAGCGGTAGAAAATGTCCCAGTGTTCCGGCTTGAGATCGTCGCCGGTCAGCCTTCGGATCGTCACGCCCTCTTGGGCCTTGGCGCGTTCCTTGCGGATGTTCTTGCGCTTGCGGGAACTCAGGCTGCCTAAGAAGGCGTCGAAGTCTTCGTAGTCGCGGTTGATGAAGTGGAACTGTCGGTCGGTGCGCTGGAGCAGCCCGGCCTGCGCGCCCGCCTCGCGGTCCTGCTCGTTGACGAAAGTGATGTGCGCGCCGGAGCAGTCGAGCTGATGCGTGGCCTCCACCATGGCGGCGAGCGCGGCCATGCGCGCGCCGTCGCTTTGGCCGAGCAGGCGCGGACCCGTGGCGGGCGTGAACGGCACCGAGCATTGCAGCTTCGGGTAATAGGGGATCCCCGCCCGCTCCAAAGCGTCAGCCCAGCCGTGATCGAACACATATTCGCCGCGCGAGTGGCTCTTGGCGTAGAGCGGCGCGGCAGAGATCGCCTGCCCATCCGCGTCCTCGACCCAGATATGGCGCGGCGCCCATCCGGTCGCTTCGGTGGCGCTGCCGGACGCCTCCATGGCGTGCAGGAAACGGTGCGATAGAAAAGGGTGCGAGCCGGGCGGGAGCAGCGCGTCCCACTCCGCTTCCGACACCTCCTCGATACGGCCAAGCAGCCGCGCCGTGATCTCACCTTGCGCCGGGGCGGCGGGGCTCTCAGTCATTGACGGTAAAGTCGACCGCATTGTCCTCGAACACCAGCGCGTCGAGACAGGAGCTCGCCTCCTCGGTGCCGGGATTGACGCGGCATTGCGGCTGCCCGCCCTCGATCGTTTCCGCCACATCGCAGGAGCGGCCGGGCAGGATGACTTGCGCCAGTTTCGTCTGTCCCGGCTCCGTCGTCTGCGGGAACATGCTCGCGCCCGTGCTCTCGCCTCCGCCTGAGAGCTCGAATGTGAACAGCCCGGCGGCGACGGTCTCGTCCGTCCCGTTGCTTACCGCGATCATCAGCAGGCAATTATCCGGGTCGGTTTCCTGCACCACGCGGTCGACGGAAATGACCACGGAACCGGCTGCTGCAGCTGCCGTGTTCTGCGCGGCCATGGGCGCGGGCGCGGCGGCGGGTGCAGGGTCGGCCTCGGCTTTCGGCGCATCGGAGCCGGAGCAGGCGGCCAGCGCGAAAAGGGCGGCCGGGATCAGGACGAAATGTTTCATAGTAACGCTACGCATCAGAACAGGTCAGAGTTCAACGAAAAATTGCCGGCTAGACCGGAATGCCGTGTTCCGCGCAGAACTCCGCGATCAGTCCTCGTAAGCTCCGCAAACGCGTGGTGACGCGCAGGTTGGGCACGATGACATCGCGCAGGGCTTCGGCGTTTAGCGCCATGACCGCGCTTTTGACGGGGCCAATGCCCGTTACCGGCATGGAGAGCGAGCGGTAGCCCAGCGCGACCAGCGCCATGGCTTCGAGCGGACGGCCCGCGATCTCGCCGCACACAGACACCGGCGTGCCATTCATCCGGCAGCGGTCCGCGATAAACGACATGATCGACATGGCGGCGGGCGAGAGCGGGTCATAGCGGTCCGAGACCCGCGCATTGTCGCGGTCCGAGGCGAAGAAGAACTGCAGCAGATCATTCGCGCCCACGCTCACGAAATCCGCATGGTCGCAGACGGCATCGACTTGCCAGGCGAGGCTGGGCGTTTCCAGCATGACGCCGACTTCGACCTTGGCCGGTAGCTCCTGCCCCAGCTTGGAAGCGCGCGCGATTTCGCGGGCGAAAAGCGCTTTCGCCTCAATGAACTCGTCGACGACCGTGACCATGGGAAACATGATGCGCAGATGTCGGCCCGCCCCGGCGGCGACCAGTGCGCGCAGCTGGTAGCGCATCAGGCCGGGCCGATCGAGACCGATGCGGATAGCGCGCCAACCGATCGCCGGGTTCTCCTCCGGGATCGGGTCCATATAGGGCAGGATCTTGTCACCGCCGAGATCGAGCGTGCGGAAGGTCACGGGACGATCGCCCGCGGCTTCGATCGCCTTGCGGTAGAGCTCGGTCTGCTGCGCCAGCCTCGGCATGAAGTCGGACACCATGAACTGGAACTCCGTGCGGAACAGTCCGATGCCGTCCGCGCCTGCCTGGTCGAGCTGCGGCAGATCCACCAGCAGCCCGGCGTTCAGCATTAGATCGACGTCTTTGCCATCCTGCGTGACGGCGCGACGAAAGCGCAGCTGATCATAGGCGCGCGTCATCTCCCCGCGAATATTCAAACGCAGCTGGAAGCCCGCGACCTGCGTCTCCAGCGGACGCAGATGCACCGCGCCCTCTTCGGCATCGACCAGCACACTATCGCCCATTTCGATCCGGTCGAGCACGCCCTGCGCGCGACCCACCAGCGGCAGGCCCAGCGCGCGCGCGATGATCGAGGTGTGGGAGCTCGGCGTGCCCTCCTCCAACACGACGGCGGCCAGCTTCTCTCGATCGTAGTCGAGCAGCTCCGCCGGTCCCAATTCGCGCGCAAACAGCACGGCGTCTTCGGGCACGTCGCGCTCTATCCCCTCACCCGCGAGCAGGCGTAGCATCCGGTTGGCGAGGTCTTCGAGATCATGCAACCGCGCGCGCAGATAAGGGTCGCGCACCTTCATCAGCCGCGCGCGATGTTCATTGCGCACACGCTCGACAGCGGCTTCGGCCGTCAGCCCGGAGGTCACGGCCTCGCGCAGGCGTCCGACCCATTTCCGGTCATAGGCGAAGGTCCGATAGGCATCGAAGATCTCGCGGCTGGCGCGGGTGATGCCCGCGACCTCGCCACTGACCATGGCGTCGACATTCTTGCGCAACTCCGAGATGGCGGTTTCCAGCCGGACTTCTTCGAGCGCGATATTCTCTGCCAGCAGATTGGCGGGCGCGACGGGCGGGCGGTGCAGCACGGCGATGCCGCGCGCCAGACCCGGCGCAAAGGCGCGGCCTTGGACTGTTTCCGGTTTGGTCGGCGATAGCGCAATGCCCTTCAGCGCCGCTTTCTTGCCGCCGACGCGTTCATCGTCGACGATAATTTCGGCCAGCACCATCGCCACGGTCAGCAGATCCTCGACCTCCTCTTCCAAAAAACTGCGCGATGTCTTGGACTGCACGACCAGCACGCCCAGCGTTCGGCCACCGCGCAGGATCGGCACGCCGAGAAAGCTGGAGAACGGGTCTTCGCCCGTCTCCGGACGGTAGGAAAACAGCGGGTGCGAGGGGGCATCGGCGAGATTCAGCGGCCGTGCCGTCAGTGCGACATGCCCGACCAGACCCTCGCCCGGCTTCATCCGCGTCTTGTGAACGGCCGAGCGTTTCAAGCCCTGGGTGGCGGACAGCTCCAGATCAGCGCCCACTCCGGACCCTTGGCGCAGCAGGTAGATGGAGGCGACCTCGACCTGCATGGACGAGCGGATAGCGGCCACGAAATCGTCCAGTCTTTCCTGCACCGATTCCGTGCCGGCCATGGCCTTGCGGATCGCGCGCATCAGCTTGGGCGGCGTGGTGATGATATGCGGGTCCGCGTTCACAACCGTAACTTACCGCAAATCGCGGCGCGCGACAGGGCGAAGCCGGACAATCTTGGTCTGTGGGGTTAAATCTCTCTCATATTGGGGTTGCCACGCTTCGCTGACAGCCCTGTCGATGAAGTTTGCAGCACGACATGTGAGGGATTGCGGGCCGAACGCCATGATCCGGCCCTATCGACAACGCTGTCGGTGAAACGCACCTAATGCCGGGTCTCTCCGCGAGTTGCGCCCGCGTCACCGACAGCGTTGCGAGGGGCTGGCGGCTCGTCGGCCTCCTCGATCAGCACGGTGACGGTCCGTGTCGCCATATCGACGATCGGCGCCGAATGAAGCGTGAAAGGGTGAAAGAAGGTCGGGCCGCTGGGCGGGCGGATTTCCAGCGTGTCGCCCGCACCAAATTCGTGGACGGCGGCAATGGTGCCGATGCTTTCGCCCTCCACATCCACGACGCGCATGCCGATCAGGTCGGAGTGGTAGAACTCGTCCTCTTCCGGCTCTGGCAGGCTCGAGCGCGGCACGAAGAGCTTGGTAGATTTCAACGCCTCAATCTCCTCGCGCGAACGGCGTTTCTCAACGGCGAGGCTGAAGAACTTCGCCACGGGGCGCGCATTCTTCGGTACGAATAGCACCTCGCCATGCTCGTCCAGCAGCGGGCCATAGCTGGCGAAATCCGCGCCGACGTCGGTGAAGGACTTCACCTTGATATTGCCATGCACGCCATGCGCGCCCGCGACGGCCGCGACGCAGACCAGATCTTTTTTCGAAAGCTTGGGCGGTTGTTTGGACATCGCACCGACACTTACGAGCGCAGCGGCCGTTATCAAGCCTTAACCTCCCGCGGGCGTCACGACCGCCATGGGACAGATCACGTCGTGGCTGGAGGGCAGCGTTGAGCGTCGTCGCCACGCTGGCCAGCGAGACGGCGGGCTAGAGCGCGGCCCTGATGGCATCGACGAGATCTGTCTTCTCCCAGGAGAACTCGCCATTCGGCCCCGGCTCGCGACCGAAGTGACCATAAGCGGCGGACGGCGCGTAGATAGGCTTGTTAAGATCCAGATGGGTGCGGATGCCGCGCGGCGTCAGGTCCATGACCTGGCGAATGACGCTTTCGATGCGCGCGCCGGAAATCGGGTTGTTGTCATCGACGTTGACATAGATCGAGGTCGGGGACGCCACACCGATGGCGTATGACACCTGAATTTCGACCCAGGGTGCGACACCCGCAGCGACGAGATTCTTGGCGAGGTAACGCGTGGCATAGGCGGCCGAACGGTCGACCTTCGTCGGATCCTTGCCAGAGAATGCGCCGCCGCCATGAGGCGCCATGCCGCCGTAAGTATCGACGATGATCTTGCGACCTGTCAGCCCGGCGTCTCCATCCGGCCCGCCGATGACGAATTTGCCCGTCGGGTTGATGTGCCAGACCGTCTTGTCCGTGATCCAGCCCACAGGCATGACTTCCTCGATATAGGGCTGCACGCGCTCTCGGATTTCGGCGCTGTCGAGCGAGGCGTCGAGATGCTGTGTCGAGAGTACGATGGCGGTGGCTTCGACCGGGCGGCCGTTGTGATAGCGCACGGTCACCTGGCTTTTGCTGTCCGGGCCGAGCCAGTCCTGACCCTCGTGCTTGCGGGCCTTCGCCAGCCGTTCGAGGATTTTATGGCTGTAGTGCACAGGTGCAGGCATCAGCGCGCCGGGCACGTCCTGAGAGGCATAGCCGAACATGATACCCTGATCGCCCGCGCCCTCTTCGGTGTGCAGACCCGCACCAACATCCACACCCTGCGCGATGTCGACGGATTGGGCGTGCAGCAGAACCTGCACATCGGCGTGTTTCCAGTGAAAGCCGTCCTGCTCGTAACCGATGTCGCGGATTGCCTGACGGGCGACGTCTTCGACCATGTCGGGCGTTATGCGATCCGTGCCGCGGGTTTCACCGGCGATAACGACCTTATTGGTCGTGGTCAGCGTTTCGGCCGCGACGCGAATGTCCCAGGGCGACATGCCGTCGGCGATGGATTCGCGAAAATACAGATCGACGATTTCATCCGAGATGCGGTCGGAGACTTTGTCGGGATGACCTTCGGACACAGATTCCGAGGTGAAGAGGTAGGATTGGCGGCTCATGGGGGCTCCAGGATTTTAAGGCTCTGCGCTTTTTGTTTTTATCAGGGCCTGGAAGGGCTTTCGTCATGTGTGAGCGCGGATCACCCGCCGCGCGTCTTGCGGGAACGTCGTTCGGCCCCGAACACTGTCCGGGGCCGATTCAAGATCTACACCAGCGAGGTTAACCGCTAGTAGCGATAGTGCTCGGGCTTGAACGGGCCCTCTTCGGGCACGCCGATGTAGTCGGCTTGTTCCTTGGTCATCTGGGTCAGCTTCACGCCGATCTTCTCCAGATGCAGCCGGGCGACCTTCTCGTCGAGATGTTTGGGCAGCATGTAGACTTCATTCTTGTACTTCTTGACCGAAGCTTTGCTGTCTTCCCACAGTTCGATCTGCGCCAGCACTTGATTTGTAAAGGACGCGCTCATCACGAAGGACGGGTGACCGGTGGCGTTGCCGAGGTTCAACAAGCGGCCCTGGGACAGCAGGATCATCCGGTTCCCCTTGGGGAAGGTGATCATGTCGACCTGGTCCTTGATGTTGGTCCATTTGTGGTTCTGCAGGGCAGCGACCTGGATCTCATTGTCGAAGTGACCGATATTGCCGACGATCGCCATGTCCTTCATCTCGCGCATGTGCTCGATGCGGATCACGTCCTTATTGCCGGTCGTGGTGATGAAGATGTCGGCGTCTGCGACCGTGTCTTCCAGCGTGGTGACCTCGAAGCCGTCCATGGCGGCTTGCAGCGCGCAGATCGGATCGACTTCGGTGACTTTCACGCGCGCCCCGGCGCCACGGAGCGAAGCCGCCGAGCCCTTGCCGACATCGCCATAGCCGAGCACGACGGCGGTCTTGCCGGCCATCATGGTGTCGGTTGCGCGGCGAATACCATCGACGAGCGATTCCTTGCAGCCGTATTTGTTGTCGAACTTCGACTTGGTGACGCTGTCGTTCACATTGATCGCGGGGAACGGCAGGCGACCTTCGCGCTGCAGCTCATAGAGACGGTGCACGCCGGTCGTGGTCTCTTCCGAGACGCCAACAATGGCGTTGCGCGTCTTGGTGAACCAGCCTGGGCTCTCGGCCATGCGCTTCTTGATCTGCGCGAAGATGGCGGCCTCTTCCTCGGAGCCCGGCTCACCTTCGATCAGCTCCGGCTCGCCATTCTCGACGCGCGCGCCGAGCAGGACATAAAGCGTGGCGTCGCCGCCGTCATCCAGGATGATGTTCGCGCCTTCGGGGAAGAGGAAGGATTTGTCGAGATAGTCCCAGTGCTCTTCGAGGGTTTGTCCCTTGACCGCGAAGACAGGAATGCCGGCTTCGGCAATCGCGGCGGCCGCGTGGTCCTGGGTGGAGAAGATATTGCATGACGCCCAGCGCACATCCGCGCCAAGCTCGACCAGCGTTTCGATCAGCACAGCCGTCTGAATAGTCATGTGCAGCGAGCCGACGACGCGCGCGCCCTTGAGGGGTTTGCTCTCGCCGAACTCCTCACGCAGGGCCATCAGACCCGGCATTTCGGTTTCGGCGATGTCCAGCTCCTTGCGGCCGAACTCGGCCAGGCTGATGTCTTTGACGAAGTAGTCTTGTACGCTCATGGGATGGTCTTTCGAAAAGGGGCGCTGCCAAGAGAGGCAAACATGCTCCGGGCGCGCCGGTCATTTGCCGCCCCCCTATCGTGAAGACATGGATATAACAATTCCTTTATATGCCGAAAATCCGTTCTCCTCTGCTGAAAATCCCTGTCGGGCGGAAGGTGATCGTCCATGGTCACGGGGCACTCTTGGCTGACGGCCGACCCTGACAATCGGCCTTTGATAGACCCGGGGCTCCTCCGCTGAGAAGATTGCGGACGGCCCGACCGCTTACACGGCCACCATCAATGTCTCCTCAACACAGCCTTCTTGATCGACGGTATAAGCCGACGCTAAGGCGCAGATATTATCGCCCAGCTATCGCCCATCCCCGCCGCGAATGCGGAGCCTTCAACCACGCCGCCTGCCGTGCCCGCTTTTTCCGTCATCATCGTGAACTACAATGCGGGCGATTATCTGTTGCGCACGGTCGACGCCTTGCTGGCGCAGACGTTTTCCGCGTTCGAGGCGTTCGTCGTCGACAATGGCAGCACGGACGGCTCGCTGGATGAGCTACCAAATGACAAACGACTGACGGTCATCGAAGCGGGCGACAATCTGGGCTTCGCGGCCGGCAATAATCTCGCGGCGAAGCGCGCGCGGGCGGACTGGATCGTGACGCTGAACCCAGATGCGTTCGCGCAGCCCGACTGGCTTGCCGCGCTGGCTCGCGCCATCCCGCGCAATCCTCACGTCGCCATGCTTGGCTCCATGCAGGTGATGGCGGAGGATGATCAGCTCTGGGACGGCACGGGTGACGAGCTGTCAGTTTACGGCGTCGCCTACCGCGCGGGCCACGGGCACGCCCGGCGAACCTTTACGGACGACTTCCCCGTCTTCGGACCCTGTGCAGCCGCTGCCGCCTATCGCCGGGACTATTTCGAGCGGGCGGGCGGGTTTGAAGAGCGCTTCTTCTGTTATCACGAGGACGTCGATCTCGCGCTGAAGATCCGGCGGCTGGGGGGCCGATGCGTGCAGGTCCACGACGCGGTCGTCCACCATGTCGGCGGCGGTACGGCGGGGGACACTGAGGCTGGAGCGAGCCCCTTCGCCGTCTATCACGGCACGCGAAACCGCATCTGGATGTGGGCGCTGTCCATGCCGAAGGGGCTGGCGATCGCCCTCGCCCCGCTGACGATAGCCGCCAACCTCGCCTATCTGCTGTGGAGCATGAAACGTCCCGCACGGTTCAAGCCAACCGCCCGCGGAGTGTGGCACGGGATCACGGGATTGCCGAAGATGATCGGATCGCGACGGCGCTATCCCAAGGGCACGAAGGCGATCTGGGGCGTGTTGGTGCGCTCGCCCGGCGCGGTGCTAGCGCGCAGAAACCGGGTTGGGCGCTGAC
>CALDUL010000039.1 GCA_937923575.1 uncultured Algimonas sp. | reverse complement strand
GGCCGGTCGCGGGGCTGGACACGACCGACCCGCAGGGAGCGAGGGGCACGGGGCCGCTCGGTCACACTCCAGAAATCGGCATGACATAGGACGTCAATGCGCCGGATGAGCGGTCCCCTTCGGTCCCTCGAGGGCTGGGGGGCTGAAAAGCGAAAGTCCGAATGGAACCGCTCGTCCGACACTTATCGGATGACGTCGCACCTTGCCGATACCGGGGCGCAAATAGGGCGCAAATGGGGCAGTTCGTTACATTCTGCCGAGGCGTGGGCCATAGTGGTTAATGCTCGGGGCTATCTCTGGACCATTGCGAGGCAGTTTGCAGCCGCTATGTTGAACCGGTGACAAATGTCGTAAAAATCGGGAATGGGCGCAAGTCCTCACCCCAGATCAGCTTCGACCGACGCGAGCTATCGCTGATTCTCAATGTCTATGGTCAGATGGTCAGTCACGGCGACTGGAAAGACTATGCCATCGACTTTCTGAAAGACCGATGCGTGTTCTCGGTCTTTCGCCGCGCGTCCGAGCATCCGCTTTACCGCATCGAGAAAGTGCCCGCCCTGCGCAACAAGCAGGGCCAGTTTTCTGTCGTGGCCCCCGGTGGGCTGATACTGAAACGCGGCCATGACCTGCAGGCCGTGCTGCGGGTGTTCGACAAGCAGCGGTTCCGCTCGGTCTGACTACTCCACCGTCACCGATTTCGCCAGATTGCGCGGTTGGTCGACGTCCGTCCCCAGCGCGACGGCGGTGTGATAGGCCAGCAGTTGCTGGCCGATGGCCTGCACGACGGGCACGGACAGCGGGCCCGCGGTCGGAAGCGTGATGATCGAACCAGACAGCCCGGCAGCAGCCTTGGCACCGGCTGCGTCGGTGAACAGGATGATGCGCGCGCCTCTTGCTGCGACTTCCTGCAGGTTCGACACGGTCTTCTCGAACAGGGCATCGTCCGGCGCGACCAGCACGACGGGCGTGCCGTCTTCGATCAGCGCGATGGGGCCGTGTTTCAGCTCGCCCGCCGCATAGCCTTCGGCATGGATGTAGGAAATTTCCTTGAGCTTGAGCGCGCCTTCCATGGCGATCGGCACATGCACACCGCGGCCCAGGAAGAAGGCGGATCGCGCCTCGGTCAGCGTCCCGGCAAGCGCGGCAATATCGTCGCTGGCGTCGAGCGTCTCAGCCACTGCGCCGGGTAGCAGGGCCAGGTCGCGGACCAAGGCGGTCTGTTCGTCATTGTCGACGGTCCCACGGGCGTTGGCAGCAGCCACGACAAGCGAGGCGAGTGCGCAGACCTGGCTGGTGAAGGCCTTGGTGGACGCAACCCCGATTTCCGGCCCAGCCAGGATCGGCATGGCGATGTCGGCTTCGCGCGCCATGGTCGAGGTCATGACATTGACCAGAGCGGCAGTCTTCAGGCCCTTCTCGCTGGCATAGCGCAGGGCGGCCAGCGTGTCGGCAGTTTCACCGGACTGGCTGACCACGATCATCAGCGTGCCGGGATCCAGCACAGGCTCGCGGTAGCGAAATTCCGACGCGATATCGACATCGACCGCGATGCGCGCGACCTGCTCGAACAGATACTTTCCGACCACGCCTGCATAATAGGCCGTACCGCAGGCGACGATGGCAATGCGCGAGACCTGGGTGAAGTCCAACCCCTCGGGCGTCTTTGCCGACATCTCGCCCAGATCGATGTAATGCGCCAGCGTCCGCGCAGTGGTGTCGACCTGCTCGTGGATTTCCTTGAGCATATAGTGCGGATATTGGCCCTTCTCGGACAGCTCGATGGCGTCGTCCACGCGGGTGATCTCGCGCGTGACGGCCGCGCCGCTCTCGTCGAAGACTTCCAGGCTGTCGGTCTTGAGAATGGCCCAGTCGCCCTCTTCGAGATAGATCAGATCGCGCGACAGCGGGGCGAGCGCAACGGCGTCCGATCCCAGATACCGCTCACCGTCTCCAATGCCGATCGCCAGTGGCGAGCCACGGCGTGCGCAATAAAGCGTGTCCGGCTCGTCCTCGATCATGACGCCCAGCGCATAGGCCCCGCGAAAGCGTGCCAGAGCGCGGGCGACGGCGTCGCGTGGGCTGGCACCGTCCTCGATCATCTGGTCGATCAGCTGCGCGGCGACTTCCGTGTCGGTGTCCGAGGTGAAGTCCCGGTGAGAGAGCTCATTCTTGATCTCGGCATAATTCTCGATGATGCCGTTGTGAACGACGGCGACGCGGCCCGCACAATGGGGGTGAGCATTGGCCACGGTCGGTGCGCCGTGCGTGGCCCAGCGCGTGTGGGCGATCCCGACATGGCCCTCGATAGGGTTGTCTTTGACCCCGGCTTCCAGATTGACGATCTTGCCCTTGGCGCGGCGGCGCGCGATGCCGGAGCCATCGATGACGGCCAATCCGGCACTGTCGTAGCCGCGATATTCCAGCCGCTTCAGCCCACTGATGAGCCGATCCACAACGGGTTCCTGCCCGATGATCCCGATAATTCCGCACATGTCGGAGCCCTATTCTATGATTGTTTGCGTCCCTAACCGGGCACTCCTAGCACGGCTATCCTATCGCGAAAGGGCGTAAAGCGGACCTTACTGTGTCAGCAAAATTACAGTGAGACTTTGTGCGCCCCTACAGTATCCGCGACCCGGTCGCGCCAGTCGGGGCAAATACACCAGAGCTGCGCTCGAACGCGTCGATGCCCAGCCGGGAGTTTTCGGCCGCTTCGCTGTGGTTGTTCAGCGCGCGCACCCGCGCCCATGGGTGGTCAGAGCCGGACGTGCCAGCGTCACGTTTCGACGCGCGACGTGAGCGCACGTCATGAGCGAGTGCGCTTGTCCAAATCAGTGAAGCCGCTACACCCGCGCTCATGTCCATACCCTTCATCGATCTGGCCGCGCAGCAGGCCCGACTGAAAACCGACATCGATGCGGGGATTGCCCATGTGCTCGCGTCGGGTCAGTATATTCTCGGTCCTCAGGTGGGAGAGTTCGAGAGCCAGCTCGCAGAGTTCGGGCAAGCGCGCCACGCGCTCGGCTGCGCCAATGGGACCGACGCGTTGATCCTGCCGATGATCGCCTGGGACATACCGCGCGGCTCGGCCGTGTTCTGCCCGTCCTTCACCTATTGTGCGACGGCCGAAGCCATCGCCATCAAGGGCGCGGTGCCCGTCTTCGTCGATATCGACCGGGACACCTACAATATGGATCCCGCCAGCCTTCGCGCTGCCGTTGAGGGCGCGCGGGCGGACGGGATGGAGCTCTTCGGCGTCATCACGGTCGATCTGTTCGGTCAATGCGCCAATTACGAAGAGCTCGCTCCGATCGCGCGCGAGTTCGGTCTGAAGATCATCGCCGACGGCGCGCAAGGTTTCGGCTCGACCCTCAATGGCCACCACCCGCTGCACTGGTCCGATGTGACGACGACCAGCTTCTACCCGGCCAAGCCACTGGGCTGTTACGGCGACGGCGGGGCTGTGCTGACGAATGACGACGACCTGGCCGCCGCCATGGATAGCGTGCGCATTCACGGCAAAGGTACGGATAAATACGACAATGTGCGGGTCGGGCTGAACTCGCGGCTGGACACCATTCAGGCGGCCGTGCTGCTCGCCAAGCTCTCCGTGTTTGAGGACGAGATCGCGGCGCGAAACCGCATCGCGGACCGCTATATAGAGGCGCTCTCCGGCGTGGTGTCGCGCGTGCCGACCGTGCTCGACGGCGTGCGCTCGACCTGGGCGCAGTTCACCGTCGAAGTGCCGGACCCGGCTGGGTTTGCCGCCGCGATGCGCGAACATGATGTGCCGACCGCGCGCTTCTACCCCAAGCCCGTCCACCGCCAGACAGCCTATGCGGACTTCCCAGTCGGGGCTGGAGGTCTGGCTAATACCGAAGACTGCATGGCGCACACCATCAGCCTGCCCATGCACCCCTATCTGGACGAGAACACGCAGGACAGGATCGTGGAAGCAGTGAAAGCGTCGCTGGCCTAAGGCCGGATGTTCCACCCCGCGACGCGGTAGCCCTCTGGCCCCGGCGCCAGCACACCATAAGCCCCGGTCTTCAGCTTGATGCTCCGCGTGCCGGGCTCTTCGCCCAGCGCCTTGAACACAAAACGCGCAACGCCGTTGCTGGTCATGACCAGGGTGCGACCGGGGAGGGCGGCTTGCTCAATCAGGAATACGCGCCAGCTCTCGATCAGCATGTCGATGTCCAGCTGCCAGCCACCGGGCAGAACCGCGTCGGTTTCCCACGCGCGCAAAGCGTCTTCGCCAATGCGCGCGACCACCTCCGCTTCGGGCCGGTTTTCGTCGACGCCGTAGTCGAGCTCCGTCAGGAAACGCCGCGTCTCGAGCTCGGGTGGACTCGCTTGCGCGCTCAGGATCGTATGCAAGGTCTGCGTCGTGCGCAGTAGCGGCGAGCTGAATGCGCGGGTGATCGGGGGCTGCTCTAGGAAATGCTCTGCCAGCGCCTCGGCTTGCGAAACGCCCGAGCGAGACAGCGGCAGGTCGGTCCTGCCGCCGACGCGGGTGACGACATCGCCGGAATCAAAGGTGTTGCCGTGCCGACAAATGATGATCTCAGCCATTGGCCATCTCAACATAAAACGGGTCACCATGTTCCGCGATCAGCCGTTCCGCCAGATCGATATCGGCTTGCGTATCGATCCCGCCGAGCGAGATGCGTGGCCGCTCCACCCGCGCGCATGCCATGCGGTAGCCCGCTTCCAACAAGCGCAGCTGCTCCAGCCCCTCGAGCCGCTCATAATGGCTTTCCGGCAGGGCGGCATAGGCCGCCAGCACCTCGCGGCGGTAGCCATAGAGGCCGATGTGCCGCTTGACCGGGGAGAGCGGTTGGTCGCGATGCGCGGCCTCACCTCGGATAGCCGGGATAATAGTCTTGGAGAACCAGACCGCGAAGCCGTCCGTCCCCTCGATCAGCGTCGTGCCTGAAAAAGGCACCGTGCGCTTGTGCGCGCGCAGCGCGTCCAGCGCGTCCCAGTCCAGCTGCACATAGGCTGTCGCCGCGTCCGCGCCGTCGCGCGATAGTTCGCGGGCCACGCGGATGATGTGCTCCGCCGGGGTAAAGGGCGCGTCGCCCTGCAGATTGACAATCCGGTCGATGCGGGTGCCGTTCGGATCCAGCGCATTGGTGGCCGCCAAGGCGCGGTCGCTGCCGGTGGCGAGTTCCGCGCTCGTCATCACGCAGGGCAGGTCGTGTTCCGCGCAGAACGCTTCGATCCGCACGTCATCGGTCGCGACGACGACCTCCGCATCGCTCAACGAGTCCGCGGCGGCCTGCGCATTGCGCGCGGTGCGCAGCAGCATCGGCACGCCCGCGATCTCGCGCAGCGGCTTTCCCGGCAGACGGGTGGAGCCGTATCGCGCAGGGATGACGATGAGCAGGCTCACGATACGTCGCCCCCCGTCATCAGACGTAACCCTGTGTCATCAGCGTCTTCATGTTCAGCACGGCGACGGGCGTGCCGTGTTCGACCACGAAGGCATTGCCGATCTTGCGCGCGGTCATTACGTCGATCACGCTGCGCATGGTCATCCCGTCATCGGGCGTAAACGGCTCGGTCGTCATGATGTCGGCGGCGGTCTTTGAGAACATGTCCGGCGTCATGGCGCGGCGCAGGTCGCCGTCGGTTATCATGCCGAGGAATTGGCCGCCCTCATCGACCACGGCCACGCAGCCCGACAGTCCGGCCGAGACCGCGCCCACGACTGCCTGCATGTCGGCGTCTGCTTGAACGACAGGTGGTTCGGACGGATGGGTCGCGCGCCAGTCGGCGACCGTCTGCAGGCCACGGCCCAGCTTTCCGCCCGGATGGTGCCGCCCGAAATCATCGCGCGACACGCCCTTCTCCGCCATCACGGCCACGACCAGCGCGTCGCCCAGCGCCAGCGTGTTGGTGGTCGACGTCGTCGGCGCAAGGCCGTTGATGCAGGCTTCCTCGGTCTCCGGCAGTTGCAGCACGACGCTCGCCGCCCGGCCCAGCGCGGAGGTCGGCTGGCGCGTCAGGGCGATGACGGGCACGCCCGCCTTGGTGCAATAGTGCAGCACATCGGCCAGCTCTCGGCTCTCGCCGGAATTGGAAATCGCGATCACCGTACAGTCCTGCGTCACCATGCCAAGATCGCCGTGGCTGGCCTCGGTCGGGTGCATGAAGAAGGCGGGCGTGCCGGTGGAGGCAAAGCTCGCCGCGATCTTCAGTCCGATATGGCCGGATTTGCCGACGCCGACGATGATGACGTGGCCACGCGTTTTCGTAACGATAGCCACCGCGCGCTCAAACGCCTCTTGCCGCGCCGGATCATCGCGCAGATCATCGGCCAGCGTGCGCAGCGACTGTGCCTCCATCTCGAGGACACGCAGCGCTTCCTCGGTGGTGCGGCTCATTCGTCGCCCTCGGACAGCGCGTCCGAATTGACCACCGCGTGCAGCGCCCAGAGCTCGCTCAGCAGATCGCGCGCGCCCGAAATCGGCAGGCAGCTCGGCGCGTCGCAGAGCGCGGCGTCCGGATCGGTGTGGAACTCGAGAAAGACGCCGTCGGCTCCGGCCGCGATGGCAGATTTGGCGATGACGGGCACGCCCTCGCGCCGTCCGCCCGTGCTCGCGCCCTTCGTGCGCGGATCTGCGCCGGGCAGCTGCACCGCATGGGTCGCGTCGATGGTGACGGCGACGCCGAGGCTCTGCATCTGATTGATGCCCAGCATATCGACGACGAGATTGTTATAGCCAAAGCTCGTCCCGCGCTCGCACATCACGATGGGCAGATCGGGCGCGGCCTCGCGCGCCTTGGTGATGATGTTGTGCACATCCAGCGGGGCGAGGAATTGCGCCTTCTTCACATGCAGCACACCGCCCGCCGCCTGGGTGGCTTGCGCGGCCGCGACGACCAGATCGGTCTGCCGGCAGAGAAAGGCGGGCAGCTGGACGAGGTCGGCGACAGCTGCGACGGCTTCCGCTTGGGCGACCGTGTGCAGATCGGTGCAGATCGGCACGCCCAGCTCGGCCTTGACCTGAGCGAGCATCGCGAGGCCGTCGTCCAGCCCCGGTCCGCGGTAGGAAGTGATGGATGAGCGGTTGGCTTTGTCGAAGCTCGCCTTGAAGACATAGGCGAGGCCGAGATCGTCGCAGATCGACTTCAGCTCGCGCCCGATGGTCAGGGCGAGATCCAGGTCTTCGAGCACGTTGAGCCCCGCAATGACCGCGAGCGGATGGCCGTGGCCGATCGGCAAGGCGGGATGGTCGAGGCTGGGGCGCATGACGACTTTCGGAAGGATGGGAGGAGATGGTGTTCGCCGCGCTATAGACGGCAGGCAGGAGGGCGACAAGCGAACGGCGCGGGTGGGGTAGCAGCGAGATTGTCGTTCCCGGAGGTGCTTCGGGCTCCGCTCGCCTTGCTCTTTAACCCCTTGCCTGCGCCCTGCTGCCTGCGCCCTGTTGGCAAGCTCCTCGCGCTCGCCTAGTCGCGCATCATGCGAATCCTGATCACTGGGACAGCCGGCTTTATCGGCAATGCGCTGGCGCTTCGGTGCCTAGACGCGGGCCATAGCGTGCATGGCGTGGACGCGGTCACGGATTATTACGACGTTCGGCTAAAGCGCGACCGGTTGGCGCGACTGGCCCCGCATGGGCGTTTCACCGCCCATGAAATCCGGCTCGAAGACATGGCCGCGATGGAAGCGGCGTTCGAGACGGCTCAGCCCGACGTCGTTGTGCATCTTGCAGCCCAAGCGGGCGTGCGCCATTCGCTGGAACACCCGCGTGACTATGTGGACACCAATGTCATCGGCAGCTTCAATGTCACCGAGCTGTGCCGCCGCCACGCGGTCGGGCATTTCGTGCTCGCCTCGACCAGCTCGGCCTATGGGGCGAATGACAGCTATCCGTTTCGGGAGACAGACCGAGCGGTGTTTCCGACCACGATCTACGCGGCGACCAAACAAGCGTCCGAGCTGATCGCACACAGCCACAGCCATCTCTATGATGTGCCGACGACCTGCCTGCGGTTTTTCACTATCTACGGTCCGTGGGGACGGCCGGACATGGCCTTGTTCAAATTTACCAAGGCCATGTTCGAAGGCCGCGCCATCGATGTCTATAACCACGGACAGATGCAGCGCGACTTCACTTATATCGACGATCTGGTGACGGGCATAGCGGCGCTGATCAACGTGCCGCCGATCAAGGGCGAACCGGTCGAGGACGACTCGCTATCGCCTGTCGCGCCCTATCGCCTGGTCAATATCGGCAATTCGGAACCGGTCGCACTGATGGAGTTCATTCGCGAGATCGAGGTGGCGACAGACCGGAGCGCCAGCCTCAACATGATGGAGATGCAACCGGGTGAGGTCGTGAAGACCTATGCCGATGCGGGGCTGCTCTATCGACTCACGGGCGCGCGGCCCAACACCCCGATCCGTGCCGGGGTGCGCGCTTTCGTGGACTGGTACCGGGACTATTACCGCCCCGGTTGAACAGGACTATTTGTCGACATATTTCGCATAATCGGCGTTCTGACCGAGGCTGGAAATATAGAACGTGCCGAGCTCGACCGTCTGTTTGGCATGGGCAAGATTGAAGTTCAGGCTGCCCCTATTCGCCGGATAGCTGCGATTGGCCGTGCCGCCGACGGTGTAGAGCTTCCATTCCGTTCCCAGGTCGATGTCTTCCTGAACGACTGCGTCATAGGGATCGATATTGCGCTGTAGCGCGACGGTGATCTTGCCGGTGTCGGAGCCCTTTGGCGGTTTGACCGCACGCGCCCAGAAGGAGACGATGATGGTCTCGCCGTCCGCGATGTCGGCTGTCATCGGAATGCGCGTGGCCGTGTCCCAGGGGTTCTTTTTCTTCTTCTTGACGCGGATGTTATAGGCCGCGCCGCCGGGAACGCCCTGGGCCTCGACGACCTTGCCGCGCGCGTCGCCGCCCTCGACATTGAACTGTACACTGAACGGATTGTTGATCAGCTTGCCGGGCATGGCGGCATCGATCGCAGCGATGGCTTGCGCCATGGCCGGGTCCATATCGTCGGCATGGGCCGGCGCCGCTATGAGTGTGGAAGCGACAAATGCGGTCGTCGCCAGACCGAGTAGTTTACGTTTCATCATGACAAATCCCCTAAGTCGAAACGGTTGAATGTTGACTGAATAGTCCTAGCCAGCGGTGCCGAGCAACTGGTCCAGATAGGCCAGCTGCGCCATGATCTCTTCCTTGGCGTTGCAGCGGCGGCATTTCTTGGCGATGCGGCGCAGCGCGCGCGCTTCCTTCGTGGCCGCCTTGATGTCGCCGGACTGGTATTCCATCAGGCTGAGGCGGAAATGCGCGTCGAACAGCTGCCGGTTGAGATTGGTGGCTTGCTCCAGCGAGGCTTTGGCCTCTGCCATCTTGCCCTGTTTGAGCTGGGACATGCCGCGCATGTAGATCTGGAATCCGCGGTTTTCGCAGGTGCGTTTGGTGGCATCCTCGCGCCGGTCCAGCGACTGCGTGTTAAGCTGGGAACTGGCGGACCCGCCCGCGCTATCGACGGTGTTCACCGCCCCGCCGCCCACGCCCGGACCGTTGATGGTCGGAGCTTGCGCGGCCTGTGCGGCAAATTGCTCGGACCGGAAGGCGCTCTCGCGCGCACTCTCGACCCCGGCGCGAAACCCCCGCTCCACACGCAGCGCGCAGAAGGCATTGCGGTCGAACTCTATCTCTGCCGTGGCGTAGTCGCCGGCATTCCACGCGCTCATGGCGGGATCGACCTGGATCGTGCCGATCGCGACAACCTCGTCCTCGACCGTGTTCGTCTGGCTGGATTGCGCCTGAGCGGTCCCGGCGAGCGCGACCGTGGTCGCAAGTGCGATGATGAACTGGCGCATGGGGCGCTCCTACGGCACAAAATGTCCTACGCTGTCATATAAACCAGATCAGCCCGCTTTGCAAAATCGGTCGATAAAGCCCTGGTGCGTCGGCATGGCGTCGAGGCAGGCGCGGTTGACCTTGGCCATCTGAGCCATGCGGTCGCCCAGCACGGCGTCCGGCAATGTATCGGCGATCGGGTGGTAGCTTTTGGGCCGCATGCCCTGGCCGTGCATGACGGCGAACCAGCTGGTCTCGCCAAAGACCTCCTTGTCCTCCCGGTAGAGATGGGCGGTTTCCGTATATTGACGCATGCGCTCGGTCAGCGTGTCCGGCACCGCCATGTCCCGCACATAGCGCCAGAAGGGCGTGTCGTCGCGGGTCGTGGCCTTGTAATGCAGGATCAGGAAGTCGCGGACCTGCTGATATTCCTCCAACGTCTTGCGATTGTAGAAATCCGTGTTGGACTGGATGAAGTCGCGGTTCGGAAAATGCGCCATCAGCCGCGCGACAGCCGTCTGGATCAGGTGGATCGAGGTGCTCTCCAGCGGCTCCAGAAAGCCCGCCGCCAATCCCAGCGACACGACATTCTTCTTCCACGGCTCGCGCCGTACACCCGTCTTGAAGCGCAGAAAGTTGGGTTCTGAAATGGGCTCCGCATCGAGATCGGCGTTCAGGCTCGCCAGCGCGTCCTCGTCCGAGATGAAGTCCGAGCAATAGACATGACCATTGCCGACGCGCGATTGCAGCGGAATGCGCCATTGCCAGCCGGCATCCTTGGCCGTGGCGCGCGTGTAGGGCAGGGGGTCGCCGGTGGATTTCGAGGCCCGCGCCACGGCCCGATTGACGGGTAGCCAGTGGCTCCAATCTTCATAGCCGGCTTCCAGCGTCTGCTCGATCAGCATGCCGCGAAAGCCGGAGCAGTCGATAAACAGATCGCCGTCGATTGTCTGGCCGGACTCCAATTTCAGCGTGCGCACATGGCCGTTTTCCGCATCCAAGACGACATCGGTCACGCGGCCCTCGGTGCGCTTCACCCCGCGCTTTTCCGCGAACTCGCGCATGAAGCGGGCGTAGAGCGACGCGTCGAACTGAAAGGCGTAAACGATGGAGGACAGGGGCGAATTCGGCGTGTTGGTGGGACGCTGGAACTTGCCCTCGCGCGCCGCCATGACCTGTAGGCAGAAGTCGTCGACATCCGCATTATTCACGCTCGCGGCATAGCGGTGGTAGAAATGGTGAAAGCGCAGGCCCTCCATCGCCACGCCGTAATCGCCAAAGGGGTGGATGTAGCGCTCGCCCAAGCGGCCCCAATTCACGAACTCGATGCCGAGCTTGAACGTCGCATTGGTCTTGCGGATAAATTCGTCCTCATCGAGGCCGAGCAGGCGGTTGAAGTAGGTGATATGCGGGATCGTCGCCTCACCGACGCCAACCGTCCCGATGGCCTCGCTCTCGACCAGCTCTATCTGCGTGCCGCCGTCCGTGCCCACATTGGGGATCAGCCGCGACAGCGCCGCCGCGACCATCCACCCGGCGGTGCCGCCGCCCAGAATTGTGACCTTGCGCAAGGCTCTGTCGGATGGGGCGCTCATGCCAGCATGTCCGTCTTGTCTATCGCTGCGCCGTGGCGTTCCAGAAACACCTCATGCGTCGGCATCCCATCAGCCGCCTTGATCATGGCCGCGCGCATGGAGGCGAGCGAGTGGCTGACCTGCTGCGTCGGCAGGCTCGCGACGATGGGATCGACGGTCTCCGGCACGACATTCTGGCCAACGCAGACCGCGATCCAGGACGGCTTGGAAAACAGCTCGTCACTATAGTGGAAAATGCGGCCCGCCTTGCGGAACAGCGCGATGCGGCGCGACAGGCTGTCCGGGACATCCATGGTGCGGCAGTAGTTCCAGAACGGGCTGTCGTCGCGTTCGGTCGCGACATAATGCAGGATCAGGAAATCGCGGACCTGCTCGAACTCACTGCGAAGCTGATGGTTATACTCATCCCGCACCACATCCGGCACGTCGCCCGTCGGAAACAGCGAGATGAACTTCGAGATCCCCTCCTGGATGAGATAGAGCGAGGTGCTCTCCAGCGGCTCCAGAAAGCCAGCAGACAGCCCCAGCGCGATGCAGTTCTTCGTCCACATCGCCTCCCGCCGTCCGGTGCGGAAGGAGATCTTGCGAGGGCTTCCGATCATCGGCGCGTCGAGACCGTCGATGAGGATGTCACGCGCCTCGTCGTCGTCCATGAAACGGCTCGAGTAGATATGGCCATTGCCGGTGCGGTGCTGGGTCGGGATGCGCCATTGCCAGCCGGCCGTCTTCGCCGTCGCTTGCGTGTAGGGCAGCAGCGGCCCTTCGCGCTTTGTCGCCACCGTCTGCGCGCTGTCGCAGGGCAGCCAATGAGACCAGTCGATAAACGGCACACCAAGCGCCTTGTCGGTTAGCAGTGCGCGAAAGCCCGTGCAGTCGAAGAAGAAGTCGCCTTCGATGACCGAGCCGCTCTCCAGCGTCAGCGCGGTTATGCCGTGATCATCCTGGGCGACATCGACGACCTTGCCCTCTTGACGGACCACGCCGCGCTCTTCTGCATAGTCGCGTAAGAAACGCGCATAGCGGGTCGCATCAATGTGATAGGCGTAGCGCATGTGCGACAGCACGGAGCGCGGGTCTCGGGCGGGCAGGGAGAACTTGTTGCGCTTGGCCGAGACGGCACAGAGGCTGTAGTCCTGTAGCGCTTCGGCTTGACCCGCCCGCTTCGCCGCCATCCAATATTGGTGAAAGTCGATGCCCTGCATGTCGACGCCGTGGGTGCCGAAGGGGTGCAGATAGCTCTCGCCCAGCGCGCCCCAGTCGTGGAACTCGATGCCAAGCTTATAAGTGCCGTTGGTCGCCTTGAGGAATTCCGCCTCGTCGATACCGAGCAGGGCGTTGAAATTGATCATGTCGGGAATGGTCGCCTCGCCGACGCCGACCGTGCCAATGGAGTCGGACTCGATCAGCGTGACGCGCACGGTGCCCGCCGGTAGCACGCGCGACAGCGCCGCCGCCGCCATCCAGCCGGCGGAGCCTCCGCCGACGATGACGATGTGTTCAATCGCCTCTCCCTGGTTTCCGCTAGGCATTCCGTTTCCCCAGATAGCGCAACAGGCCGTCGTGATAGACCTTGGCAGGTGGTAGCTTGGCGGCCACCGTTTCGACAGCCCGACGCATCGTCGCAAGCTGGCTGTGCAGCTGTGCGTCCGGCACGCGGTCCGCCAATACGTCGCGAGCCTTTGGAATCCGCCCCATGCCCAGATGCAGCAGCAGCCAGTCCTGCGCCTCGAAGGGCTCCAGATCATATTGCACCAGCGCGCCGCGGCTCTCGAATTGTTCGATCTTGTGGGCGAGGCGGTCTGGATAGCCCTCAGTTCCGAAGGCGCGTTCGAACAGATGCGCGTGGTCGAAGTCGTCGCGGTGGCGGCGATTATATTCCCGCGCCTCGACACGCATGTCGGTGGTGAACGGGATCAGCTCCGCCAGGCTCTCGACGTTCCGCATCAGCAGGGTCATCGGCGCTGTCGTGAGCGGATCGGCCCCCGTCGCCAGAAGCCCGAAGCTCAGCACATTGCCGATCCAGGCGCGGTCACTGCGGCCGAGCTTCAGCCCTTCGCCGCTCTTGCTCGCCGTGAGCGTGTGGGTGCCCGTCCGTAGCGGGGTGGTGGCGCTCCAGCCATAGTCCAGCTGTTGCAGCGTGCGCACCACGCCGACCGGACCTTGCGCGGGCGTGAGCGACTCCTCGGCATAGATCATCGATCCGCCAGTCCAGCCGCTGCCCGGCGCGCTCCAGACGCCTGCCGCGTCGATGAAGAGGTCGGCTTCGATGGTCCGGCCATCTTCCAGCTTTACGCTGCGCAGCGTCTCGCCCTCAGTGTCGACGGATGCGACCTCGCCCGCCACGCGCTCGACCCGCGCGGGCAGGGCGTCGTGCAGCAGCTTGGCCCATTGGGCGGGCAGGAAGTGATAGCCATATTCCAGCTCGGCAAGCGGGGTCTTCTGGCCTTCCGGCGGATGGGCGAAGGCCCCGCGCCGCGCCGCCGCGACGGACATGACGAAATCGGCGTAGTCCTGTCTCGCGCGCGCGGCATATTGGTGGAATTGCACACCCGCCATAACGGGCAGGGGCTGGTGGAACGCCTGAACCCACTCCCGGCCTGCCCAGCTATATTGGGTGCCGAGCGAAAAGGTCGTGTCGGTCTGCGGCAGCACCTCAGGTTCGCCCAGACCCAGCGCCAACATGACATTATAGGCGGCCGGGGTCGTGACCGTGCCGAAGAACAGGTCTTTTGCCTCCGCGCCCGGCACGTCCACCAGGGTCAGAGTCATGTCGTCAGGCAGGCTGCGCGCGAGCCGAGCCGCCGCGAACGCGCCTGCGAGCCCGCCGCCCAAAATGGCAATGGATGTCAGGGGAGCAGGGACCACGACTTATTCCGCAGCGTCCATGATGGACGGGTCTATCGCGCCGTAGCGTTTCAGGAAGTCGCCGTGATTTGGCGTGGAGGCCACGGCCGCGTGGCTCTGCTTGGCGATGCTGTCCGTCATAGCGATCACGTCCGCCATGGGCCGCGCATCGACGCGGCGGTCTCGGCCCTGCGGGATCAGGTTCTGGCCCGCCATCACCGCGATCCAGCTCGGCGGCAGGAACACGCCGTGCTCATAGCGCTGCACATAACCGCGCGAACGCCAGGCCTCCATCTTCTCCGATAAGCTGTCGGGCAACTCCATATTGCGGAAGTAGCGCCACATCGGGCTGTCCTCCCTCTGCGTGGCCACATAGTGCAGCAGCAGGAAGTCGCGCACGCGGTCAAAGCCCAGATCCATGCGGCGATTATACTCGGACGCATCGCGCTCCATGTCGAGGCTCGTCGGGAACAGCTCGATCAGCGCCGTGATGCCTTCCTGGATCAGATAGATCGAGGTCGATTCCAACGGCTCCAGGAATCCGCCCGACAGGCCAATGGCGACGACATTGCGGTTCCAGAGCTGCTTGCGCTTGCCCGTCTTGAAGTAGAGCTGCTTCGGGTCCGCCGTGGCGGGACCTTCCAACGTGCTCATCAGCTGCTCGGTCGCCTGTTCGTCGGAGATATACTCGCTCCAATAGACATAGCCATTGCCGGTGCGGTGTTGCAGCGGGATGCGCCATTGCCAGCCGGCCTCGCGCGCGGTCGCGCGGGTATAGGGCAGGGAGGGTCCGCGCGCCTCGCAGGGCACGGCCTGAGCCCGGTCACAGGGCAGCCAGCGGCTCCAGTCCTCATAGCCGGTCTGCAGCTCCTGCTCGATGAGCACGCCGCGAAAGCCCGAACAGTCTATAAAGAGATCGGCCGTCACGGAGCGGCCGTCGTCGAGCGTGACCGATGCGATGTCGCCAGACTTTTTCTCACGGGCCGCCTCGACGACGCGGCCCTCCATACGGGTGACGCCGCGCGCTTCCGAATAGCCGCGCAGGTATTTTGCATAGCGACCGGAATCGAACTGATAGGCATAGCCGAAGTTGGAGCCGATGCGCGAAATGTCCGGTCCCGGCATGCGGAATTTGCCCGCCTCCGCGGCCAGAACGGGGTAGGAGAAATCATCCAGCGCCGCACTGTGACCGTTTTGCAACAACCTGAGCCAAAAATGGTGGAACTCGATCCCGTCCACAGGCGCGCCGTAATCACCGAAGGGGTGGATGTAGCGGTCGCCGAGCCGGCCCCAGTCGCAGAATTCGATGCCGAGTTTGAAGGTCGCGCGGGTGGCGCGCATGAATTCCGCCTCGTCGATGCCCAGCGCCTGATTGAACATGCGGATATGCGGCAACGTCGCCTCGCCCACGCCGACCGTGCCGATGGCGTCAGACTCGATCAAGGTGATGTCGATGCCCAAGCTGTTGAACTTGTTGGACAAACCGGCCGCCGTCATCCAGCCGGCCGTACCACCGCCCAATATGCAGATGCGCTGGATCCCCATGTTTCGCCTTCCCCTTTTCCGGACTCTGATGGCCCCGGCTACCGCATTCTATCGTGACTTACGCGTGGGCGCGTCGTCGCGGTGTGCGGCCTTATGCTTTTTGCCGTCTATGTCGCTCTGGCTTGCGAACGTCCATCCCGAGTGCGCAGATGCCGGCGCTTTGCACAGAGGTCGTTCATTCGGACCGCGCAGTCCAAAGGAGATTCTCATTTGACAGCGTTGTCAATGTTTGCGTAGGCGACGTGACAAACCGGACATAAAAGTGCGGTCAGTACGTAAACACGACAGAGTCGAGGGGACCTCAAGTGAACAAAGACAACACCACAGCTATCGATCGGTTCGGCAGATATTCGCTGCTGAGCACATCGGCGATCATCGCCGTTCTGGCACTCAATCCAGTTGCCGCACACGCGCAGGACTCTTCGGAAACCATCAGCGAGTCCGATGAGGACGAAGTCATTGCAACGGGCATCAAACAATCGCTGAAAGAGGCGCGCGATCTGAAACGCGACGCCGATACGGCCGTCGACTCGATCACCGCTTCGGACGTCTCCACCCTTCCCGACCTCTCGGTCGCCGAAGCCCTGGCCCGCGTGCCGGGTGTCGTGGCGCAACGCTTCGACATCACCGACAACAATGGCGGCGACTTCCCGTCCCCGGAAGGCGGCGGCAACCTGATCCGCGGCCTGTCGCTGGTTCGCTCCGAGTTTAACGGCCGTGACGCGTTTTCCGCCAATGGTGGTCGCTCGCTCGACTTCGGTACCATTCCGCCGGAGCTTATCGGCGCCGTTGACGTCTACAAGAATACCACCGCGGACCAGATCGAAGGCGGTATTGGTGGCTCGATCAATTTGCGCACGTTGGAACCGTTCGACCGTCCCGGCCTCATTGCCGTGGCCACTCTGGACGGGACCTATACCGATCTGCGCGATGAGGTCTCTCCAGACTTCTCCGCCATCGTCGGTAATCGCTGGGATACAAGTGCGGGTGAATTCGGCCTTCTCGGTTCGTTCTCTCGTTCCGAGCTGAAATCCCGATTGGATGGTTTCCAGATCGGTCAGGTTATTCCGGTGGGTCTTGATGCCGATAACAATGTTGTCGCGTCTGACTCCGGTGTGCGAAACATCGCGCTGCCATCCGGTTTCCAGATGCGGACCAACCAGATCGATCGCGAACGGGACAGCTATTATGTCGCCGGCCAATGGCGCGACACCTCCGGTGATCTGCAAATCACAGCCAAGTACTCGCTCATCGAGAACCAGGTCGATGGTGACGAGCGCACGCTGGAGTTCTTCGCCGATGGCGAAAGCGCGTTTGCCTATGAATTCGGGGATGGCTTTACGACGACGCCATTCACCTCTGCCGGCTTGGCGCAGTGTAACGGCTCCAACGACCCGAATGCGCGCGAACAGGTTTGTGAGCAAACCCGCGCCGTCGACGGTCTGTTTGAATCCGGTCTGATTTCGAACAATAACCGTGACTGGACCGGTACAGCCGGTGCACAAGTGCAAACGCTGGCGATCAGCAATGTCGACAAGTCCAAAACGGACGATCTGTCGATGAACATCAAATGGCGTCCGACCGATCAGCTCTTCGTCGAGCTTGACGGTCACCGGACGACGGCTGAATTTACCCGCGACAGGGTCTGGGGCGGCACATGGCTCTATTCGGATTTCATCCTGAATGCGGATCTGGATGACCCATTCGTCTCACTCATTCCGAACCCGGACAGCAATCCGGGCGGCGCAGGATTTATCCGCCAAGGCGCAACAGGCGCCACGACTAGCCTTGCCGATCCGGCCAACAACTTTCCCCTCTACGCCGCCGATGAATTCCGCGACAATGACGGCGACATGTATGCGCTCCGCGCCGATGTCGAATATGAATTCGACAATGATGGCTGGTTTGACTCGGTCAAATTCGGTGCCCGTTACGCCGACCGCGAACAGACCAACCGTCAGGCGGGTCTGAACTGGGCCGGCGTCGCTCCGCCCTGGACTGGCGGCTATCTGCCGTTTGATCAGTTGAACGGCGTGACACCTCGCTTGGTTGATTTCGAAGACTTCGGCCGCGGCGGTATCGTGCGCGGAAACGAGACCGTTGTTCCGTTCTTCGATGTGGATCTGCTGCGTGATTATGACGCCTATGTGGCCGCATTGTCGGGCGAGGACAGCATCAACTCCTTCACGAGAGAAGATGGCGATCTGGTGATCGACAGCTGGCGGCCCCTGCGTCAAGACGGCGTCGTTGATTTCCTCGAACGGGGTTCTTTGGGCGAGGTCAACGAGAAGGTCACCAACTTCTACGCCCGCCTGGATTTCGGTCAGGAGTTTGAAAACGGCATGGCGCTGTCGGGTAATGTCGGCCTTCGCTATGCAGACGCTCAGGTGACGGGCGACCGTATTTTCCAATATGCGGACATCGACACCAGTGAATTCAACAGCGGCTCTCAGCCGATCGACTTCCGCCCGGAAACCGTAGCCTTTTCACTACAGCCGACTGTGACGATCGCTGATGACGACCTGCAGAGTTCCGAGCGCTGGTTGCCGTCGTTGAACGTGAAATGGGACGTCAATGATGAGTTCCTGGTCCGCTTTGCTGCCAGTGAGGCGCTGACGCGACCCAATATCGCGCAGCTCAATGGTGCCCGAACTCTCGTGCCGAACTTCCAATATATCTTCGATCAGGACGCTCCGGCCAATCCGGACGGTTCTCGCGAGGCGGTAGATATCGTCAATACGCAGATCTCGGTGTTCGGCGGTAATCCGGATCTGGTGCCAATCGAATCGACAAATCTCGATCTGTCATTCGAGTATTATTTCGATGACAGTGACTCGCTCACACTGTCGCTGTTCAACAAGGATATTCGGAACAACATCGTCTTCGGTGCGCAGACGATTGGAACAGAGGTTCTGGACGGAAACGAAATTCCGGTCATCTTCAACGGCGACCTGAATGACGGCGACGCCAGTGTTCGCGGTTTCGAAATTGCCTATACGCAATTCTACGACCAGCTGCCTGGTCTGTTGAGCAATCTGGGTGTCCAAGCCAACTACACCTATCTTGACGCTGAAGCCGAGCCGCCGGCACCCTTCATTGATGCGGACGGCAATGGTGTTGCGGAAGATTTCCAACGTATCTTGCGCTACGGTGTGGACGACTTCCTCGGCCTGTCGGATCACGCGGTGAACCTGATCGGCATCTATGAGGACGAGAAGCTGGAAATGCGTCTCGCCTATAACTGGCGCTCGGAGCACCTGTCGTCACGTCGTGACTTCGTGACGGGTAACCCGATCTTCCAGGAAGATATCGGCTATCTCGACGGTTCGGTGAAATACGACCTGACGGACAACTTCCAGTTCCGCTTCCAGGTTGCCAATATCCTCGACACGAAGTCGAAGGCCCAGCAGCAGATCGACCAGGCCGGCCAGCGCTTCGGCCGGACGAGCTTCACGGGTGACCGCCGGATCCGCTTCGGTATCCGCTACGCCTACTAGGCGACGCGACAGTCGAACGACCCCGAATGATGAAGGGCCCCTCGCGGGGCCCTTTTTTCATGCGCCTAATGAATGTGCAGAAATGGCCCGGAGCCTGCAGCGCGGAGCGTCAATCGAGTTGCGCGTCCTGCGCATAGGCGGCCAGCGCGCCCTCGACATCTCCGAGATAGCGGATTCGGCCGCCGTCCATGATCGCGACCTTGTTGCACACCGTGCTGATGAGTTCGGTCGAGTGGGTCGCCACGACGAGGATGCCAGTGTCAGCCACCATCTCCGCCATGCGCGCATTGGCTTTGGCCACGAAGTCCTGATCACCTGTGGCGATCCACTCATCCAGCAGGATGATGTCGCGTCGCAGGAAGGTTGAAATGCCGAAGGACAGCCGCGCCTTCATGCCTTCCGAGTAGGTGCGGACCGGCAGGTCGAGAAACGGGCCCAGCTCGATGAACTCCGGGATGCGGCGGCGGGCCTCCGCGACCTCGGCATCGGACGCGCCGAGAATTCGCAACGGCAGCTCCAGATTGGCCGCGCCCGTCATTTCCTCATTGATGCCCGTGCCGCGCGTGATGAGCGACAGCACCCGGCCCTCGATCTCCAGCGAACCTGTGTCAGGCGACACCAGTCCCGCCAGCAGGCGCAGCATGGTCGTCTTGCCAGACCCATTGCGGCCCAGCAGGCCGAAGCGGTCGCCGGGCTCCAGTGAGAATGATACATCGTCCAGCGCCTGCACCATCGTCTTGCGGCCGTCCTTCCGAATCGATCCGCCGATCAGCGTGCGCATCATTTGGTTCTTCAGCGACCGGATATGCTCCAGCACGGGATAGCTGTAGCTGATGTTCTGAGCGACGATCCGGACCATCAGAGCCAGCTATAGAGTTTGTCGCGCGTGGTCAGCCACGACAGGACGGCGAGCGCGATGGTGATGCCCAGGGTGAGGCTCAGGCTGATCGCGAAGTGCTCGGGATAGTCCTTGCCGATCAGCGGTGCGCGGATGAGGTCCACCAACGTGTTGAACGGATTGCCGTCCACGAAAATCGCGCGACGACCCGTCGCCTGATCCGGCAACCAGAAAATCGGCGTGAGAAAGAACATCAGCTGCAACACGCTGCGAATGATCTCCGGCAGGTCGCGATAGCGCGCACTGATCGGCGCCAGCATGATCGAGACCGCCACGCCGAAGATCCACAGGGTCAATATGCCTGGAATGATGAGAAGGCTCCGCGTGGTCAGCTCCGATCCGCATAGATAGAGCGTCGCAATGCCGACCGGCAGGTTGTGCATCAGGATGACCATATTGCGATAGACCACCCGTCCCGCCAGCACGGAGAGCGGCATGCGTACGCCGCGCATCTCGATCGAATAATCGATCACTGCGGTCGCGCCTTCGGAAATGGCGGCCGTGATGTAGTTCCACGCGATCAGCCCGCCCGCGAGAAAGATCGCATATTCGCGCACGTCCTGCTGAAAGATCTCCGAATAGAGAAAAGCGAGGCCGATGACGAGCGAGCCGAGCGAGGCGCTGATCCAGAAGGGACCCAGCACGGAGCGTTTGTAGCGCAGCTGAATGTCCTGATTGCCCTGGATGAACCAGACCCGCCACATGGACAGGAAGGGAAATGGACCGGTCGTCGGATTGTCGCTCACGATGATCTGAAAACCCATTTCCGCTTGGACCCACCGGGTCGAAGGGCGCAACTAACCCAGCGCGCCGCGCAGGCCAATGACTAATGGCGCGCTCGGATAAAGGCTCGAAGACCCTGAAATGCGCCTTTGTCGACGGCAGCCAAAGATTTGGACCCCCTTTCCGCAAGCTCGCGCATAGTTTTTGCAATAGCCCTATTCGATGCGCAGGTTACGTTGCGCCGCCAAAGCGCTAAGGCGCACGAAACAGCCCGAGGAACGGTCATGCATATCGGTGTCCCCAAAGAGATCAAAACCCACGAATACCGCGTCGGTCTAACCCCCGAAGCCGTCGCCGAACTGGTCGAAGCCGGCCACGCTCTGACAGTCGAAACGCAGGCCGGCGCGGGCATTGGCGCGACCGACGACGAATACCGCGCGGCCGGAGCCTCCATCGCGCCTGACGCCGCTGCCGTGTTCGAGACGGCCGAGATGATCGTGAAGGTCAAGGAACCTCAGGCCGTCGAGCGCGCCATGCTGCGTCCGGGTCAGATACTCTACACCTATCTCCACCTCGCGCCCGATCCGGATCAGACGCGCGAATTGATCGACAGCGGCGCGGTCTGCATCGCTTACGAGACCGTCACTGATGCGCGCGGTGGGCTGCCGCTGCTCAAACCCATGAGCCAGGTCGCGGGCCGGCTGTCCGTGCAAGCCGGGGCCAATGCGCTGCAAAAGGAAAACGGCGGCCGAGGCGTTCTGCTCGGCGGCGTGCCTGGCGTGAACTCGGGCAAGGTGCTGATCATCGGCGGCGGTGATGTCGGCTACAACGCCGCGCTAATGGCTGTTGGCATGCAGGCGGATGTGACGATCTTGGAACGGTCCAATGTGGTCATGGAGCGCCTTTCCTATGAATTCGGCGCGAGGGCTCAGGTCGAACGCTCCACCCCGGCCGTACTGCGCCAGCGCTTGATCGAAGCGGA
>CALDUL010000038.1 GCA_937923575.1 uncultured Algimonas sp. | reverse complement strand
CCGACCGCCTCACTGACGTTCGCGAAACCGTCCGCCTTGAGCCGCTCGGACAGGCCGTCGCAAATCTCGCCGACAAGGGCAGGGCCGTGAAAGACGAGGGCGGAGTAAAGCTGCACGGCGCGGGCGCCGGCGCGGATCTTGGCATAAGCCTGGTCTGCGCTGCCGACGCCGCCGACGCCGATGAGGTCGATCTCGCCTTTCGTCTCCGCATGGAACTGCGCGAGCAGGCGGGTGGACTTCTCGAAGAGCGGTTGGCCGGACAGACCGCCCGCCTCATTCGACCAGCGCGCGCCAATGGACTCCGGTCGGTCGATGGTCGTATTGGCCACGATCAGCCCATCAAACCCAAAGCCGCGGACCTGTTCCACGACGCGCGGGACGGCCGTTTCCGTCAAGTCCGGCGCGACTTTCAGAAAGAGCGGGAAGTCCTCGCCATCAGTGCGCAGCGCCTCGCGGGCCTCCTGCAATCGGCCGAGCAGCTCGTCCATCTCGTCCGCGCCTTGCAGCTTGCGCAGGCCGGGCGTGTTGGGGCTGGAGATGTTGATCGTGAAATAGTCTGAGAGCCCCCACAGCCGTTCGAGACCCGTCACGTAATCGGCAACGCGGTCGGTGCTGTCCTTGTTCGCGCCGAGGTTCGCGCCGACGAGACCGGGTCGGCCTTGGCGTTTCTTCAGGCGACGCTCGAAGGCAGACAGCCCGGCATTGTTGAACCCCATACGGTTGATGACGGCGTCGTGCTCCGTCAGGCGAAACAGCCGCGGCTTGGCATTGCCGATCTGCGGTCGCGGCGTGACCGTACCGCATTCGACGAAGCCGAAGCCCGCGCGCAGCATGGCGTCCGGCACATCCGCATTCTTGTCGAACCCGGCGGCGAGCCCGACGGGATTGGGGAGCTGCAACCCGCCAACGGATGTGTGCAGTTCCGGCTGGTTGATCGACGGCGTCCTGGGTCCGAACCCGGCGCGCAGCAATTTTACGGTCGTGGTGTGAGCGCGCTCGGCAGGCAGGCGGCGGAGCAATCCGGTCCCGGCGCGGTAGACGAGGCTCATGTGATGTCTCCCAAAAGGCCTTGGGGCAAAGTGTGGTTGCCGTCCGCATTCGGCGCCACGGTCCAATGGCGCGTCACATGCGCCAGATCGAGCGCGCCGTAGAGATGGGGGAACAGCGCGCCGCCCCGCGATTCTTCCCAGCGCAGATCATCCAGCCGGTCCGCATCGACTTCGGCAATCACGACCGGGCCCGCGCCCGCGAACCATTTGGACAATGTCTCGGCCAGCGTGTCCGTGCCGCTGAAATGGATATAGCCGTCGGTAAGGTCCACCGGCGCGCCCAGCGTCGTTCCGGCTGTCCTCAGCGCGGCCCATTCGTCGGGGCGAAAAATCTTGTAGATCGGGGACGGCATGGGCGCGCTTTAGCGAAGCGGCAGCGGCCTTCCCACCCCAATCGACGCATATCTGCTCACGCTGCGCACACCCTTCCCATCGCGCCTGCGCTCCCCTATCTGAACGCCATGGCTCACGCGCATGATCACGACCACGCTCCCCAAACCACCGCCCAGCGTATCGAGGCGGCGCGCGCGGTCTGCGCCGCAGCGGGCGAGCGGTTCACGCCACTGCGCGAACACGTGCTGGAGCTGGTGATCGAGGACGGCGGCGCGGTGAAGGCCTATGACCTGCTTGACCGGCTGAAGCCCGAGCGCGGATCGCCCAAGCCGCCGACGGTCTACCGCGCGCTGGATTTTCTCTCCAAGCTCGGGCTGATCCACCGGGTCGAGGCGCTCAACGCCTTCATCGCCTGCGACCATTCCCACGAGGGCGAATTGGCGGAGTTCTTCATCTGCGAGGATTGCTCGGCGGTCGAGGAACGCCACGCCCATGACCACGCCGACTGCAAGCCCGACGGCTTTCAGATCAAGCGCTCCGTTGTCGAGCATTACGGCACTTGCGGCACCTGCCGCGCTGCTGCGTAAGAGTTCAATGAGCTTCACCACCACTTGGGCGGGCGACTGCTCCGCCTGGCAATGCGACGAGCTCGGCCATCTGAACATGTCGTTCTATTTCGACAAGTTCGAACAGGCGCGCATGGGACTGTTCATCCGGCTTGGGCTGGTCAATGCCTTCCGCCCCGGCGCGCATTCGACCGTGCGGTCGCGCGACGTGCATATCAAATATCTCGCCGAAGCGCGGCCCGGCTCGCCCTTGCGTATCGAGAGCGCGCTGGCGTCCCTCGACGAGACCACCGCCCGCGTCGGCCACGTCATGTACCATCTGGACGGCCGCATTGCCGCGACGCTGAACGAGGTGGTCGAGCATGTCTATCTGCCGACCGACAAGCCGTTTCGCTGGCCGTCACGACTGCGGGAGAAAGCGGAGGCTCACACTGATCAGCTGCCAGCGCCCGCGCGGGCGCGTAACATCGACCTGACAGCCGACCATCCCCCCCGGACGGCGAACGCATTGGCCGAAGCCGGCGCGCGCGACATTGGCGGCGGCGTCTTCATGCCGGACGACACCCTGCCCGCAGGCCATGTCCCGTTCTCGCGCATTTTTCGCCGCGTGACGACGACGCTGGGCTGGTTCTCCGAAGGCTGGCCGGAGTTCACGGACCCAGCCTACGCGGCCGCGGGCGGGTCGGGCGTCGTACTGGAAATTCGGCTGACCATGCACGCCTTTGCCGGTGCGGGCACGGCCTATGCGCTGATGCCGGCTTTTGTCGGCGCTGAACACTATATCCGCATGATCATGCACAATGTGGTGGATGTCGCCACGGGCAAGGCGATCGCCAGCGGCTATGCGGCGGGCGCGCTGTTCGACCTGAACACGCGCAAGCTGACCAAGCCGGAGCCCGCACAGATGGATCGGCTGATGGCGGGCGCCGCCACAGCGCTCGCGCCCGCTTAAGGTTTTAAAACCGACCGCAAGACGGACGCCGCAAACTCCGGGTCTGACAAGGCGAACAGATGCGCGCGTTCCGCTTCGAACTCGACCAAGATCGCGGGCTGTCTGCGTGCCATTGCGGCCCTCTGCCCGGCCGTGCTGACCTTGCCGCGCGCGCCCGCAAAGACGATCCGCGAATTGTCCGGCAGCAGCGAAATACAGGGCCAGAGATTGTGCGACTGCGCCGTGAAGATCGCCTGCTCCCATGTCGGATCGCAGGACAGTACCATGCGGTCGCCTTCGGGCCGCAACCCACCGGTGAGATAGTCGCGCAGCACCGCATCCGGCATGCCCGTGAATGCGCCGCGCCCAGAGTAGCGCGCGACCGCAGCCTCCACGCTATCGAAATCCCGCGTGCGCGTGCCCGCCTTGCGCGCGATCGGGATGCGCTTTTTCATATAGGCCCGGCCGGGCGCGGTGCGGGCAATCTGCCGGAACAACCACGGCACCAGAACGGGATCAAAGCCGACATAGCCGCGCACTTTGTCACGCGTGCGCGGCAGCGAGAGTATCCCGCTCACCGCGCCGTAGCTGTGCCCGGCGAGCACGACGGGCGCATGGATATAGCGATCGAAGAACTCCGCGATATCGTCCGCGAAAATGTCCCACCCCGCGAGGCTCTGTGCATCGGTGGGCAAGGTCGTCTGCCCATGCCCGCGCAAATCCAGCGCCACCGCGTGCACACCCAAACTCTCCAACAGCGTGCGGTAGCTCCGCGCGTTGAAGCCATTGGCGTGGCAGAGCACGATCTGGATGGGCTCGGTCGTCGGCCCAAAGTGCAGCGCCGATAGCGTCCCGTCGCTGAGGTCGTAGGACCTACGTTCCATCAGCCGACCTTCAGATCCATGTCGTCCTCGATGGCCTGGTCGAGCACGGGCAGAAGCGTCTGGTGGCCGCGCGGCTTGTTGATGGCAAAGGCGGGCAGGCTGATGGTCTTGAAATAGGCGACAGCCTTGGCGATCGATGCGTCGACATCGTCCACCGCCTCGTCGAGAAAGCCGACATCGACGGCGGTTTCGGGGCTGAACATCTCGCCATTGATGAAGGAGCGGGAGAAGTGGCGGCGCGAGAGGCGCGGCGCTGCCAGTTCGCGGCCGAAATTATGCATGGGCAGGCCCTTGGCGGTTTCCGGCAGGCCCACTTGAAATGGCCCGTTCTTGCCGATGCGATAGTCTGCGGCAAGGAACAGAAAAGCCCCCAGCGCCACGATGTGGCCGTCGCCGGCTGCGATGATCGGTTTGGGCGATCGCATCATCCGCACGGCGAATTCCGACCCGCGCCGGACGAGGTTCACCGCCGTCTCCCCGCCCAGCATCAGCTCTTTGAGATTATAGCCAGCAGAGAAAATGCCGTCGCGCCCGCGCAGCACCACGACCTTGGACTCACGCTCCGCCTGGTCGAGCGCAGCATTGGCGGCGTCGAACATGGCGTTGGAAAAGGCATTGGCCTTGCCGTCATCGAGCCGGATGGTCGCGACGTCGTCGGCAAGCGTGTAGGTCAGCAGATCGGTCATGGGGTCCTCTTGGATTTTAACGACGTGTCGGGGTTTGACCATGTGTCGGGCGGCCGGGCCTTCGCGTCAATTGCAAGATTGTGAATGGCGCGGCGCGGTGGACGGCCTCTCGCGCTAACACAAGGGCGCTTGGGCACAGGCTGACCCTAGCCGCGCGGCTGTATATGCGCCAAGCTGCTCGCGATGACTGTCTACCTCCACGGGCTATCGACTTGCGTGCCGCCCCACGCCCTGCCCCAGGACGAGGTCCGAGACCGCGCGCATGAAATCCTGGGGCCCCGCTTCAAAGGCTTTGACCGCCTCGCGCCCGTCTTCGACACATCGGGCGTGAAGACCCGCTATTCGGTCGCGCCTTTCGACTGGTTCGAAAACGCGCAAGGTTGGACCGATCGCAACGCGCGCTACATGGCGGGTGCCAAGGCGCTCTATATCGACGCCGCGACCCAAGCGCTCGACAAGGCCGGGTGGCGCGCGGACCAGGTCGATATACTCGTGACCGTCAGCTCCACCGGCATCGCCACGCCCACGCTCGACGCCCAGGCCAAGGGCGAGATGGGTTTTCGCGACGACTGCCTGCGCGTGCCGATCTTTGGTCTCGGCTGCGCGGGCGGCATCGGCGGGCTGAACACGGCGCGGGAGCTGGCCGCGGCGAACCCGAGCGCGCGCGTGTTGCTGGTCGTGATCGAAACCTGCACGCTGCATTTCCGGAAAGCCCGGCCCAGGAAGGCCGACATCATCGCCACCATATTGTTCGGCGACGGCGCTGCCGCCATGTGCCTCTCCGGCCAAAAGACAGTGGCCGGTGAGGGGACATCCATCCGTATCGGGCGCGGGGCGTCCAAGACCTGGGACGACACCCTGCCGATCATGGGCTGGGACGTCGACGAGGACGGGCTCGGAGTCGTCTTCGACCGCTCCATCCCGGAGTTCGTCACCAGCGAGTTCCGCGCGGCCGCCGACCATGCGCTCTCCGCCATGGATTTGACGCATGAGGGCATCGGCCGCGTCGTGTCCCATCCCGGCGGGGCGAAGGTTGTCGAAGCGCTGGAAGCCAGCTTAGAGCTCGGCGAAGGCTATCTCGATGTGGAACGAGACGTGCTGACCGATTTTGGCAATATGAGCGCGCCGACCGTGCTCTTTGTACTGGAGAAAGTGCTGGAGCGCGGCGACGCGAAAGGGACCCATAAGCCGCTGCTGGCCTGCGCGCTGGGGCCTGGCTTTTCCGCTGGCTTCACGCCGATCTGGGTCGATTGACGTGAACACATTAGCGGTCCTCTTCCTCGGCTATGTCATTCTGGAGCGGCTGATCGAGCTGCCCATCGCGACGCGCAACACCAAGCGGCTGATCACGGCCGGAGGGGTCGAGCATAGCCCCGGCCACTACCCGCTGATCGTGGCGGTGCATGTGCTGTGGATCGTCGCCATGGTATGGTTCGGGCGCGACAATCCGGTGAGCTATGTCTGGCTTGCGGTCTACGCCGTGTTGCAAGTGCTGAGGGTCTATATCCTCGGCACGCTGGGTAAGCGCTGGACTACCCGGATCATCGTCCTGCGCAATGAGACCCGCGTCACCAAAGGCCCCTTCGGCTTTGTGCCGCACCCCAACTACATGCTGGTCATCGCGGAAATACTCATAGCCCCGCTCGTGCTCGGCCTCTGGGAAGTCGCCGCCATTTTCGGTGCGCTCAACGCCATGGTGCTGACGATACGGATCAGCGCGGAAGAGCGGGCCTGGGCAGGAAGGTAATGGCGGAGCGGTAGGGTGTCTCGTCAGCCTTCCGGAGGTCGTACTTTCGGGCGCGGCAGGTTCAGCCCGAAGCGTATCCCGACCCCACGAATGGCGAAGGCCAGCCCCGCTCCCATCGCCAGGCTCGCCAGCGCGCCGAGTCCCTCGCGCAGCCCGACCGCGCAGCCCAATGCGCCGACAATGGCCGCAGAGGCATAGATTTCCTGCCGCAGCAGCAAGGGCGTTTCGTTGCAGACCACATCGCGCAGCAAGCCGCCCGCCGTGGCGGTGATGACTCCCATAAGTGTCGCGATCATCAGGCCGTGGCCCGCGCTCGCCGCAATGGACGCGCCCACGGCCGCAAACAGCGCCATGCCCGCGGCGTCGATCCAGACCAGCGCCCGAATGCGCGACCAGAACTGCGGCACCAGAAAAGCGGCGATGCCGGCCAGGGTCGGCAGTGTGAGGATCAGCGGGTCACTCAGCCAGAACACGGTGCGGTCCAGCAGCACGTCCCGGATCGTGCCGCCCCCGATGGCGGGCAGCCAGGCGATCACGACAATGCCCAACACGTCGAAGCGCTGGCGCACCGCCATGAGCCCGCCCGACAGGCCGAAGACGAACATCCCCAGCCCGTCGAACAGCGCCAGGATCAGCTCCGGGCTCACGAAAACGCTAATCTCGCAGCAGCTCGTTCACGCCCGTCTTCGCCCGGGTCTTGGCATCCACCGTCTTGACGATGACCGCGCATGCCAGGCTGTGGGAGCCGTCCTTGGACGGGAGCGTGCCCGGCACGACGACGGAATAGGCGGGAACTTCGCCGAAAGTGATCTCGCCCGTCGCGCGGTTGTAGATCTTGGTGCTCTGCGAAATGAACACGCCCATGGCGAGGACCGCGCCTTCGCGCACGATGACGCCTTCGACGACCTCGGAGCGCGCACCGATGAAGCAATTGTCCTCGATGATGGTGGGATTGGCCTGCAGCGGTTCCAGCACGCCGCCAATGCCGACGCCGCCCGACAGGTGGACGTTCTCGCCGATCTGCGCGCAGGATCCGACGGTCGCCCAGGTGTCGACCATGGTGCCGGAGCCGACGCGCGCGCCGATGTTGACATAGCTGGGCATCAGCACCGCATTGGGCGCGATATAGCTGCCCCGGCGGACCGCTGCGGGCGGGACGACGCGGAAAGCCGCGCGGGCAAAGTCGTCCTCCGTCCAGCCCTCGAACTTGCTCGGCACCTTATCGTAGAAATTCCCGTCCGCCGGGCCGCCGCTCATCATGCGGTTGCCTTCCAACCGAAAGCCCAGCAGCACGGCCTTCTTGAGCCATTGATGCACGACCCAATCACCGTTGCCGGATTTCTCCGCCACGCGCAGGGAGCCATTGTCGAGGCCTTGGATCGCCGCCTCGACCGCGTCGCGATGCTCGCCCTTGGTGTCGGGCGATAGCGCGGCTCGGTCCTCCCAGGCGGCGTCGATTATTTTTGCGAGCTGATCAGTCTTCATGGGGCGCGGCCATAAGGCCACGACGCGAAACGGTCTAGCCCCGGAGGAGCCGTTCCACCGCCAGATGCAGCGCTTCGAGAAAACGTGAACGGTCGCGCGGGGCAAACGGCGCGGGACCGCCACGAAAGCCCGCATCATTTCCCTTGCCAGTCAGCTGGTCGCGCAGGTCAGTCATGATGGCGCGGGTGGCGATCATGGATCCGATGGAGGCGGTGGTGAACAGCTCGCCCTTGGGCGACATGACGGTGGCGTCCGCCTTGAGGCAGCGCTCGGCCAGCAGGATGTCAGACGTGATGACGATCGCTTGCGGGTTGGCGGCATTCGCGATCCAGTCATCGGCCGCGTCGAAATCTCCGGTCACGAGCTGGAAGGTGATGCCGGGCTCGCGCGGTGTGCGCAGCCACTGGTTCGCAACGACCGTGACGGGCACGCGGTGGCGGCGTGCGACCTTGTAAGTCTCGTCGCGCACCGGGCAGGCATCGGCGTCGATATAGATGTGCGGGGTCATTCGGATGGCAGCGGCACGTAGCGGCGCAGGGTGCGCCGGTCGCCCCATTGGCGCGGCGTGGCCTCGACAGGGCGCGTGTTCAGCAAGGCGGTGCTCTGCGGCTCCAGACCATAGGCGATGTCGTCGATCCGCAACGTGGTGTCAGGGATTGGCGTGACGATCAGCGTGATGTCGCGGCAGGACCGACCCATGCAGCTGATGCGCTGCGCGCCGTCGTCCGGCAGGGCGAAGCCACCGACGGACATGATGCGCGCTAGGCTGTCATCTGCATAACTGATGTTCTCGCCCTCCTCGCGGAGCAGCAAACGAAGGCCGAGCCTGTCGGTATCAGAGCTGCGCAAGCGTATCGAGATACCGTCCTGTGTCTCGTTGCCAGTCTCCATGATTTCCGTTTCGACCGCGTCTCGGCGCATGGGCGGCGCGCTCGCCACCCGCAGTGGCCAGGATGCGCCTTCGGCGTCCGATTTCGCGAAGGGCGCGGTTTCCGTCATCGCATCGGGCAATGGCTCGCCGCGGTCGCGGTCTATGCGGTAGTGGCTGCCGTCGATGCCATCGCCCGCAAAATGCACCAGCGTGACGTTCTGCGGATGC
Organism: uncultured Algimonas sp.; assembly: GCA_937923575.1. Classification (GTDB taxonomy): domain Bacteria; phylum Pseudomonadota; class Alphaproteobacteria; order Caulobacterales; family Maricaulaceae; genus Litorimonas. The sequence continues at coordinate 5,615 of CALDUL010000038.1, read as the reverse complement.
TCCGCCGTATAGGCCGGGACCAGCGCGGCCGCGATACCAAAGCCGAGTGTGGCGATGGCCAGCCCTGCGATCACCGGACGACTGCCGCCGGGCTTGTGCCAGATCAGAGGCAGGGCGGTGATCAGGGCGATGAGCGTGAACAGCACAAAAGGCGCGCTCACTTCGATGAACAGCGCGTCCTCGGCCAGCGGGATCAGCGGCTGGGTCAGAAGCAGGAAGACAACGGTCGCGGCGGCGAAGAACCAGCCCCCCGCCCGGCCGCGTCCTGCCAACATCCACATGGCCCCGATCGCGGCGAACCCGCCGGGGACCACGAACATGATGGAGGCACCGGGCAACAGCTTGGCCGCGATCAGCCCGATGGCGATGACCCAGACCCACGCACCGGGCAGGGCCGCGCGCCGGCCGCTCGGCCGATAGAGCCAACGCGCAACCGCAAACGCCGCGAGCAGAGCTGCGGTGCAGTACAGACCTCGCAAGGCCCAGGGATGGGATAGGCCGTAGCTGGCTTCGGGCCTGATTGCGGCGATGACTATTGCTGCCACGATTGCGGCCGCAATGCCCGCGGCGAGCATGATCGGCGGGGCGATCAGCGCGCGCCAGCGGCCTTCGCTCTGGCGCAGCGCAGCCGCCCCGCAGAGTACGAGCGCCAGCCCCAGTACGGGCCAGCGCGTCCAACTTGGCAATGTGACGACGCCGCGGCGCAGCGTGTCTGAATAGATTTTCGAGCCCTCCGCGCCGTTCGCTCCCACCGCCATGAAACCCTCGACAGCGCCCATCGCGCTCGCGCCGACATGAAAGACGCTGCGGGGGCTCAGGTTCGCGACCGTGTCCTGCGGGCTGTGGTAATGGGCGTAGCGGCCGATCATGGAGAAGTTCGCCGCGTCGATGGGGAGGGCCAGATATTCCGTCACGTCGGAGCCATTGGGCATCATCTCGTAGATGTCGGCGGCCATGGAATTGCTCAACGGGCGCAGCGTGCCCGATGGGTGCAGCGAATGAACATCGCGGCCGTTGGGGCGGCTGGTCTCGAACATGGTCGCCGTGCCCCGATTGCCGCGCGCTTCCAGCGATATGACCGCGCCGATCCGCGGGGCGACCGGGCTGTGCGCAACAAAGCGCGACGCGCCGAGCAGGCCGATCTCCTCGCCGTCGGTGATCAGCACATAGATTGGTCTGGGTCTGTCGTGCTCAGCATAGTGTCGCGCGATCTCGATGCTGGCGGCCACGCCCATACCGTCATCGGCCGCACCCGGTCCGGCCGCGACGCTGTCGTGATGCGAGGCGAGCATGATGGCGTTGTCTCCCGGCGCGCCGACCCAGAAGCCGATATTGCGCACGCGTCCGCAGACCGTGCCCCAGCTGACGTTGCAGTGAAAGGCGTCGTCCACCTCTGGCGTGAAACCCGCATCGCGGATCTCGCGCAGCCAACGCTCGATCACGATATCCGACTGGTCGCTGTCGATCATATGGGGCAGGTCGTCGCCCAGCACGCGGGTCAGGCTCTCCATCACGCGCGCCGTGTCGAACGGGTGGTCGGGATCGACCGCGGGCGGAGCCACCAGCAAATGCCGCGCCAGCGTCACCAGCAATAGCGCGCCGGCCAGAATGATCAGTCGCATGGCGCGTGCTCGCATCGCTTTTCCCCTCCAGTCTGTTCTGTGGGAGGGCTTGCCCGTCCTCATCCACCAGCACAAGCCGGGGCCCAATCACGTTCACATTCGCATGACTTGACCTTAAATCATTCATGTTTATACATTCCGCCATGAATACGAACTGGTCCGACTATCCCGTTTTCCTGGCCGTGGCAGAGGCCGGGTCGCTGACTGCGGCGGGTCGCAAGCTGGGCATGAGCCAACCCACTGTGGGGCGGCGCATCCGCTCGCTCGAGGACAGCTTCGGCACGCCGTTGCTCAAACGCCGCGATGGGCAGCTGACGCCGACCGTCTTTGGCCAGAGCATGCTCGACCATATCCGGCGCATGCGCGACGAAGCCGCCGCCATCGACCGCAGCTCCGCCACGCTGGAGGACAGCCTGTCCGGCGTGGTGCGGCTGAGCGCGACCGAAGGGTTCGGCACGGCCTGGCTACCGGGCGTGATGCAGCGCTTTCGCAGCGAGCATCCCGATGTGCTGGTCGATATCGGCATCGGCTTTCGCGACTATAATCTGGCGCAACGCGAGGCGGATATCGCCCTGCGCTGGAATTCGCCGGGCGAGCAGAACAGCCTGATCGGGCGCAAGGTCGCGGATGTGAAATTCGGCATCTTCGCCAGCCCGGACTATCTGGCGCGCGCAGGCGTTCCCGAGACGCTCGACGATCTCGCCGCGCATGACGGCGTCATGGCCGAGATCATGGACGGCAAGCTGCTCTGGATGATGGATGACGACAAAGACCAACCGATCCACATGCCCGGTCGCGTGACCTTCAAGAGCAATTCCATCTGGGCCTTCTACGAGGCGCTGGAGCAGGGCTACGGCATCGGCATGCTGCCGATCTCGGGGGCGTCGCGGACGAACCTCGATCTCGTGCGCGTGCTGCCGTCGATCGAACATGAGGAGCCGCTCTTCATCGTGGCCCACCAGGATCTGCGGCGTTCTGCGCGCATCCGTGCGGTGTTCGATTATCTGGTCGAAGCCTTCCGCCAGGACGCGGCCTTCATCAATCACGGCGCAGAATCCGTCTTCATGCCGGGCAAATCCGATCTCGTCCCGCCGTCCACACTCCGACGCGATGCGAAAGCCGGTATGTCGCGGTTGGCAGCGGCGGAATAAGCCTTATGTGGGCGGGCATGGACACGTCCGGCCCCCACACCACGCAAGACACGATCGACTTCGGTTTCGAGACCGTCGAGCGGTCCAAGAAACAGGGCCGGGTCAAACAGGTCTTCGATTCTGTTGCCGATAGCTACGACCGCATGAACGACCTGATGACGGGGGGCTTGCACCGCGTCTGGAAGAACATGGCGATCACCAAGTTGAACCCGCGACCCGGTGAGCGGCTGCTGGATGTGGCGGGCGGCACGGGCGATATCGCGCGCCGGTTCATTTCTGCGGCCGACGAGGTGGTTCAGCGCCGCGGCGGCGAGAGAGCGTCTGCCGTTGTCTTCGACATCAATTACGAAATGCTGCGAGCTGGCATCGACCCCAGAAAAGATACCGACATGGACCTGACCCGTGTCTGCGGGAATGCCGAAAAGCTGCCCTTTGACGATAGCAGCTTCGACGCGGTCACCATCAGCTACGGCATTCGCAATGTGACCGACCGCATGGCGGCGCTGCGCGAGTTTCACCGCGTGCTAAAGCCCGGTGGACGGCTCGGCGTTCTGGAGTTTTCCACCCCGCCCGAGCCGCTGATTGCCGCCGCCAATGATCTCTATTCGTTCAACGTACTGCCGCGGCTCGGACAGGCCGTCGTCGGTGACCGCGACAGCTATCAATATCTCGTCGAGAGCATTCGCAAATTCCCGAAGCAGGAACAATTCGCCGCGATGATCACGGAGGCCGGCTTCGCCAAGGTCGGCTGGGACAACTACAGCGCGGGCGTGACGGCGTTTCATATGGGGTGGAAATTGTGAGCGAAGAACGCGACATCGAAGCCGCGGCCGCGCTGGTGAGCGATGCCGACCCGGCGACCAATAAAAGCGCCTTCTGGATCGACTTCGGTCCTCTGCTGATCTTCTTCGTCGCCTTTCACGGCCTGCGTCGCCGCTATCCCGACGAGGCCATGCTCTGGGCCGCTGGGATCTTCGCCGTGGCGGCCGTCGCGGCGCTGATCATCGGATGGCTGCGCCATCGGCATGTGTCCGGCATGCTGATGTTTTCGACGGCGATCATCGTCGTCACGGCGGGCCTCGCACTGCTCGCGGACAATAAGATCATATTCTACATGAAGCCGACCATTGTGAACGCGCTGTTTGGCGTTGCCGTGATTGGCGGGGCGATCTTCGGGAAAAACCTGATCAGGCTGCTGATGGGCAATAGTTTCACCTTGCCCTTGGAGGCCTGGAACAAGCTGGCCTGGGCGTGGGGCCTGTTCTTTTTCGCCATGGCGGCGCTCAACGAAGTCATCTGGCGCACCCAATCGGAGAACTTCTGGGTCAACTTCAAGGTCTTCGGCTTCCTGCCGCTGACGATTGCCTTCACCCTGTGTTGCGTGCCCTTCATCAAGCGCCACGGCGGGCTCGACGCGCTCACACGCGACTGATGTCCTCGATCTTCAGGACACTTTAACCACGCCCGTATTCTGGCCTGAAATGCCAAGAAGCGACGTTTGCTATTTCGTAAAAATCGGTCCAGAATAGTCGAGCAATTCGCATCCGAAGGCGTGGGGTCTGGGGTGCGGGGTTTGGGATGTCATCCATGCAATCTTCGCCGTCGTGCGCCGCGCGTGCCATCGCCACATTGGGTTCGTCAGACGGTTTCGGCCGGTCGGATTCCGCTGATGCGACCTATCTGCATATCCGCTCCGCCGGCCATCAGCACGAGGTGTTCGAGCCGTTCACGCCCGAGCAGCAGGAGCTGGTGGATTGGCTAACCGGGCAACAGGCCGACAAGGCGCTTTGCGTCCGCGCGTGGAACGCCTTTGACGCGCTGAATTGATCGGAAATCCGCAGATTTCAGCAGGCCTTAGCCGTTGAACGCCCGGCGCGCTTCCCTATAACGACGCGCAAACATACATCCCCAAAAGGACCTCACCATGGCTTCACTCGATAGCTTCGGCTGCGAACGCACGCTCACTGTCGCGGGCAAGGACTACACCTATTTCGATCTCAAGGCGGCGGAAGCGGCTGGTCTGTCCGGCGTGTCCAAGCTGCCGCGCTCGCTCAAGGTGCTGCTGGAAAACCTGCTACGGTTTGAGGACGGAAAATCCGTCAAAAAGGCCGATATCGAAGCCATGGCCGAATGGCTGAAAACCCGCACCTCCACCCACGAAATCGCCTATCGTCCGGCGCGGGTCCTGATGCAGGACTTTACCGGCGTGCCAGCCGTGGTGGACCTCGCCGCCATGCGCGACGCCATGGTCGATCTCGGCGCCTCGCCCGAAGCCATCAACCCGCTCAACCCGGTCCACCTCGTCATCGACCACTCGGTCATGGTCGATTATTTCGGCACGGAAGAGTCGGAAGCCAAGAATGTCGCGCGCGAATATGAGCGCAATGGCGAACGCTACGACTTCCTGAAATGGGGTCAGGAAGCGTTTGACAATTTCGCCGTGGTCCCGCCCGGCACCGGCATCTGCCACCAGGTCAATCTCGAACACCTCGCCCAGACCGTCTGGACCAAGGACGAGCACGGCAAGACCTATGCCTTCCCCGACACGCTGGTCGGCACGGACTCACACACCACCATGATTAACGGCCTGTCTGTCCTCGGATGGGGCGTTGGCGGTATCGAAGCCGAAGCGGCTATGCTTGGCCAGCCTATATCTATGCTTATCCCTGAGGTTGTTGGTTTTGAGCTTAAGGGCAAACTTCCGGAAGGCGCGACCGCGACTGACCTCGTTCTGCGCGTTGTTGAAATGCTTCGCGAAAAAGGCGTTGTTGGCAAATTTGTTGAGTTTTACGGCCCGGGTCTTGATCACCTTTCGCTCGAAGACCAAGCAACACTGGCCAAT